>NZ_BAAGYK010000014.1:0-75264 GCF_054779355.1 Azotobacter armeniacus | reverse complement strand
ATGGCCAGGCGTCGCATCTGGTCCTGAGTTTCTCGAGAGAGCTTTCGGGCATCGATCTTTTTCATGTCCCTTTATATCGTGAATTTGATTGCCGCGTTAATAAGCCCTGCCCCTCCTCTGCAACCCCCTGCGGTGTCTGGTGATTCGTGAAAACCATCCTTTTGTCGAACTCTGACAGACGCTGACGCCAGGACAGCCCAACGTGAAAAGCAGTGCAGAAAATCCGTTCACCGAAACACAGTCTGCATAACCAGCCATGTTCTCGACTAACGAACTCTAATTCCGTCTTATGTTTGTTCGTTTTTGGTTCCGTTGCACCCCAAACCCCAGCAACGGCTTTGACTCTACACCACCGCCGAACTGGAACAGGTGCTGCAGCGCATGGCGTGGCGCAGCAGGCCACGCAGCTCTTCCTGCCGGGGCAGCCGCTGCTCTGCGTGGTAGGTCTGCTGCGTCGCGGCGAGCCGCTCGCCCGGATGCTTGGCGAACGTCTGCGGCCTCTGCTCGGGTTGGCCGAACTGCCGGTTATCCCCCTACGGGTCAAGCGCTACGTGGACGATCTGAGTCTGCTGCACCGCGACACCCTGCTGGAGGAAAACCCGGCCCTGCCCAGCCTGAAACTGGCCGGCACGCTGCTGCTTCTAGTCGATGACGTGCTCTATGGCGGCCATTCGCTGCTGCGTAGCTGCGCCTACCTGAACCGCCTGGATGCCGACGCGATTCGCACAGCGGTGCTGGTCGACCACTGCGTGAGCAGCCAGCCGGTGCATGCCGATATCTGCGAGGTTCGCTTGCAAATCGCGCTGGGAGACATCATCGACTGCCACGTGCCGCCCTACGAAGCGGAGTTCTGCATCGAGCTGCGCTGCAGGAGAGGGTTTGCCGACTGGCTCAGCCGGTCAGATGCTGGAGAAACCACTGGCCGGCCAGCCGCTCCACCTCCTCCAGAGTTCCCGGCTCCTCGAACAGGTGGGTAGCACCCGACACCACCGCCAGTTCGTGCAGGCACTGCAGCCGCTCGGCAGCCTGCTGGTTCAGCGCGAGGACCTCGCTGTCCAGCTCGCCGACGATGAACAGCGAGGGTGCGCGCACCTTGTCCAGCACGTCGGCTGCCAGGTCGACGCGCCCACCACGGGAGACCACCGCGGCGATATCGACCGGGCGCGCGGCAGCGGCGATCAGCGCGGCTGCCGCGCCAGTGCTGGCACCGAACAGGCCGAGCCGCAAGTCGCGCAGTTCGACGTTGGCGCGCAACTGGTCGACCACTCCGCTCAGCCGCTCGCCAAGCAGTGGGATGTCGAAACGAAACTGGCGGGTGAGCTCGTCGACGGGCTCCTCCTCCGCTGTGAGCAGGTCGAACAGCAGGGTGGCCATCCCCAGACCGTTGAAGAAGCGCGCGACGCTACGGTTACGCGGACTGTGCCGGCTGCTGCCGCTGCCATGCACGAACACCACAAGCCCCTGCGCGTCCTCCGGAGCGATCAGATCGCCATGCAGCCTGACCTTGCCCAAGGGGAAACGCATCGGATGCGGTACAACAGGACTCTTCATGCTTGTCTTTCTCCATCTTTCTTTTTGTCTGACCATGCTTGTCGCAGCAACTCCTGCACCTCACGATCGGAAGTCTGGCTGAAATCGCGGTACCAGTAGCCGATCGCGCTGAGCTCCTGCGGCGTATACAGGCAGATTACCCGATCTGCCTGGCGGCGTAGCTGGGCGACTGTTTCCGGCGCACCGACGGGCACAGCGACGATCACGCTCGCTGCCCCCAGCAACTTCACCGCCTTGATGGCAGCGCGCATGGTGGCACCGGTCGCCAGTCCGTCGTCGATCAGGATCACCGGCCGCTCCCGTAACGATGGTAGTGGCCGCTCCCCGCGATAGACACGCTCGCGACGCTGCAGCTCATGAATTTCTCGCTCGGCGACGAGGTCGATGGTGACCGGCGGAACATGGGCATAATGGACGATGTCCTCGTTCATCACCCGCACCCCGCCGCTGGCGATGGCGCCCATTGCCAGCTCCGGGTGGCCCGGCAGGCCGAGCTTGCGCACCACCAGGATGTCCAGCTCCAGCCCCAGGCGGTTGGCCACCTCGTAGGCCACCGGCACCCCGCCACGCGGCAGGGCCAGCACCAGGGCATCCGCCCAGGGGCCTTCCGAGGCCAGGTGTTCGGCCAGGGCCCGACCGGCCTGGACCCGGTCGGGAAAGGGAATGTTCAGGCTCATTTGCACGGCTCCGCTGCACTTCTCTATGCTTTGAGTCTGGCTCAATAAATCCGCGCCAGGGATAGACAGGCGGAAATCGCGACGGATAGCCGAACCCCTACTGCAGCGAGGCTGCTGTCATGGACAAGTATCGTCAGAGTCAACGCGATCAACTGTTCAAACCCGAACTCCACGATCCCTATCTCAGGCACTGGCATGCGCACGGGGATGCGCTCTGTCCGGAGTGCGGGGTTTCCTACCAGGAGGGACGCTGGTCCTGGCGGGCTCTGGACGACGCCGAACACGCCGAGCGGACCACCTGCCCGGCCTGCCGGCGCATCGCCGACCAGGCCCCGGCCGGCAACCTGACCCTGGCCGGCAGCTTCGTCAGGGAGCACAGCGACGAGATCTGCAACCTGCTGCGCAACACCGAGACGTTGGAGAAGCAGGAGCATCCCCTAGAGCGGCTAATGACCATCGGCGACGATCCTGAAGGCCTAGTGGTGACGACCACCGGCATACACCTGGCGAACCGCCTGGGGCACGCCCTGGAGGCGGCCTTCAAGGGACATGCCGACTACAAGTACAGCGACGACCAGAGCCTGGTGAGGATCCGCTGGGAACGCAACTGAACCACAGACTACCGCGCCGACTCAGCAGGGCCGGCGCATCCTCATCCTAGGCGAGCAGATCGAGATAGCGGTCGTAGCGATAGACCGGCCCCTCCAGACAGGCCGAGCTGCGCCCGACATAACAATGTCCGCAACGGCCCATGCCGCACTCCAGGCGCCGTTCGATGGACAGCCAGATGCCCGTTTCCGGCATACCGTGCGCCAGGCAGAGTTCGGCGATGCCCTGCATCATCGACTCCGGACCGCAGCAAAGCATGGTCTCTGGAATCTGGCTGGCGAGCAGGGTCTGCAGAGGCTCCAGCGGGTTACAACCGACTCGCCCATCTTCCCTTCGCTCAAGGGTTTCGATGAGCTGCAGATTGCCCCGCCACTGTGCGCGCTCCCGGGCCAGAACCTGATGGTTTGGGCTGCGCGCCCCGTAGACGAGCGTCAGGGCATCCTGTCGACCGCCCCGGATCAGCGCCTCGATCAGCCCGGCCAGCGCCGCCAGGCCGCTGCCGCCGGCGACCGCCAGCACCCGCCTGGCACCCGACAGTTCCGGCCAGCCGGTGCCGAAGGGACCGCGATAGCCCAGCCGTGCGCCAGGCGCCAGCCTGAATAGAGCGGAACTCACCGCGCCCTCGTTGCGAATCAGCGCGGAAAGGCGCCCCTGCCAGTCCGGCGGGCGGACGTAGCTGAAGGGCACCTCGCCTACGCCCGGCACTGACAGCATAAAGAACTGTCCGGGCATGACAGCCTGATCGCCGGGCCGAGGCGAATTGAGGGCGAAGCTGAAATGCCGGGCTTCCTCGCCCTCGTCATGGAACTCGAGCAACTGCATGGGCCGCGGAACCAGGCTGACCATAATTATCCAATCCTCTGCATGAGCCGATGCACGCCGCAGCCGGCAGGCACGGAAGCGCCGCAGCCGGCTGGCGCGAGCGGCGTCCGGTCAGGCGATGTACGGCCATCCACCAGCGACAGGCATGGCCGAGGGAATACTATCCTTTCCCTACAGAGCACTGTCCGGCATTTCGTCGCCTGCCCTGGGCAGGAAATAGAATTCGGCCGGGCATGTGCTTGACTATGGTGCTGCTGCACTCTTCCCATCATCGAAGTGGAGGAAACAACCATGGCTCAAGCAGATCAAAACGTCCCCGTCCCCAGGGAGCAACAGTCCCGCCAGCCCAGTGCTTCTTTCGTTGACCCCTGGCGTCCGCTGAGCAACCTGCGCCGGCAGATCAACCATTTGATGGAGGATTTCGATCGCATGTCGTCGCCGTTCTGGCCGGTTGGCCGCAGCGGCTTCGAAATGGAGCCCTTCGGCCGGGGCGCAGCGGGAATGGGCATGCCCGCGGTGGACATCGTCGAGCAGGATAAGGCCATCCTCATCACGGCTGAACTGCCCGGCATGGATGAGCAGAACATCGAGCTCAAGCTGTGCAACGGCAACCTGATGCTCAAGGGCGAGAAGAAAAGCGAGCGGGAAGAGAGTGGCAGGGGCCGCTACCTCTCCGAGCGCAGCTATGGCTCCTTCCAGCGCAACTTCGCCCTGCCGGACAGCATCGATGCCGACAATATCGATGCCCGCTTCGACAAGGGCGTGCTGACCATCACCCTGCCGAAACGGCCCGAAGCGCAGCAGCCAGAGAAAGTCATCGATATCAAGCGCGGGGAGGCGACTACCCAGGAAGGCCAGGAAGGGCAGGAAGGCCAGACAACAACCCATTGATCGAGCCGATCCGAGCCGCGATTCCAATCGTATGATCGAAGCCCCTGGGGCGCACGGGATGCTTGGTGCCGCACAAGGCCGCAATCATCGACGGCGCCTCAGCCAAAGCCCTCGGCGGCCGCGCAACCAGGACGCTGCTTATCCTTCCTTTTGCACCCACTGATTGGATGGTCACGCGCTAGCAAGCGCGAACCAGCCACTAAGCCCGCCTCTCACTCCGGCAGGCGGGACTCCTGGGATTTGGGCTCGGGCAGCTCGGTCATGGTCGCCTCGGTCAACAGCAGGATGCTGGCGACCGACACCGCATTTTCCAGAGCCACACGCACCACCTTGGTGGGATCGATGATGCCGGCCTCGAACATGTCGACATAGCGGTTCTGCGCCGCGTCGAAGCCAACGTTGCCCTGCTCGGCGAGCAGCCGGGCAACCACCACGCCGTCGTCCACCGCGGAGTTTTCAGCGATGATCCGCACTGGCATTTCCAAGGCACGGCGCAGGATCTGCAGGCCGGTGCGCTCATCGCCCTCGACCTGAGCCTCCTCTTCGAGCAGGGCCGGCACCGCGCGCAGCAGCGCCAAGCCGCCGCCGGGCACCATGCCTTCGGCGATCGCCGCCTTGGTCGAGGAGATGGCATCGTCCAGGGCGTCCTTGCGAGCCTTCATCTCGGCCTCGGTCGGCGCCCCGGCGCGAATCACCGCCACGCCGCCGGCGAGCTTGGCCAGCCGCTCCTGCAGCTTCTCGCGATCGTAATCGCTGCTGGTCTTGTCGATCTGGGTGCGGATCTGCTTCATTCGCGCCTCGAGTGCCGCCGCATTGCCGGCGCCGCCGATCAGGGTGGTGCTTTCCTTGTCGATCACCACGCGCTGGGTACGGCCGAGCTGGGCCAGGGTGGTGTCCGCCAGACTGCGCCCCAGGTCGCGGCTGATCACCTCGCCGCCGGTCAGCACGGCAATGTCCTCCAGCATGTCCTTGCGCCGGTCGCCGAACCCCGGCGCCTTGACCGCCACCGCATGCAGTACGCCGCGGATGTGATTGAGGATCAGCGTGGCCAGGGCTTCGCCCTCCATGTCCTCGGCGATGAACAGCAGCGGCCGGCCGGTCTTGGCGACCTCCTCCAGCAGGGGGATGAGGTCCTGCAGCAGGCTGACCTTCTGTTCGCAGAGCAGGACGAAGGCATCTTCCAGCACCACCTGCATCTTCTCGGGGTCGGTGACGAAGTACGGCGACACGTAGCCACGCTCGAACTGCATGCCCTCGACCACCTCGAGGATGGTCTCGGTGGTCTTCGACTCCTCGACGGTGATCACGCCCTCGCCGCCGACCTTCTCCATGGCCTCGGCCACCAGTTCGCCGATCTGCTCGTCGTTGTGCGCGGAGATGCTCGCCACCTGGGCCTGCTCCTTGCGGGTCAGCACCGGCCGCGACTGCCCGTGCAGAGCACCGATCGCCACCCGCAGGCCGCGGTCGATACCACGCTTGAGGTCGATGCCGCTGGCACCGGCGACCACGTTGCGCACCCCGTCGGCGAAAATCGCCTGGGCCAGCACGGTGGCGGTGCTGGTGCCGTCGCCGACGCTCTCGCCGGTGCGCTCGGCAGCCTGGCGCAGCATGGCCGCGCCGAGGTTTTCCTCAGGGTCCTCCAGGTCTACCTGCTTGGCGATGGTCACGCCGTCGTTGCAGACCGTGGGCGTGCCCCACTGGTGCTGGATCAGCACCGACTTGGATTTCGGCCCCAGGGTCACGCGCACTGCATCGGCCAGATGGGTCGCCCCCAGCAGGACCTTCTCGCGCGCGGCGTTGCGAAACAGAATTCTAGTCTTCGCCATGCTTCATCTCCTGTGGTGTTCGGGTTCGCAGACACCCTCCGGATGAACCACCAGCACACTGCAGGGCAGACGGTAGAGCAACGCCTCGCTGGTACTGCCGAGAATCTCCAATTCGAACGACTTGCGCAGGCTGCTGCCCAGCACCACCACGTCGATCTCGCGGCGGCTGGCGTAATCGGTAAGGGTCGGTACCGGCGGGCCGATCAGGAAATGCCGCTGCTTGTCCGGTACGCCGTGGCGATCGGCGAGCAGCCGGAACGCTTCCTGGGCCGTGCTCTTCATTTTTGCCCCGAGATTGCCCAGCCAGGGCAGGTTGAGCGTAGCGCTGCCGAATGGCTGATCGCCCTGGGCGTTGCAGGCATGCAGCAGGTGCAGCTCGGCGCTGCACTGCAGGGCAAGATCGCCTGCCGCGCGGACGATCCGATCGTTGAACTCGCTGGCCCCATCGGTGTGAACAAAGGGGTCGACCGCCGCCGCCACCTTGAGTGGCACCGGGTTGTGCGCATCGGTCACCAGATGCAGCGGCACGGGGCAGCGGCGCAGTAGCTGCCAGTCCAGCGGCGTGACGAAGGCGCGCATGACCGCCGACTCCGGACGCACGTCCTTGATCAGCAGGTCCACCGGCATTTCCCGCACATGGGTAATGATTTCCTCCGCCGGACGCTTGGTCCAGACCACCTCGCTGGTCACCTGCAGCCCCTGGCTGCGCAGGATCGAGGCCTCCTCCTCCAGCCACTCGCGATGCCCGGCCAGATAGCTGTCCACGGCCTGCTGCATCCCTTCCGGGCTGAACCGGCCGACTGCCGCCAGGATTTCCACATGGGTGAATAGAGCCATGTGCAGGGTGGCGCCGCTGACCTTGGCCAGAGCAACGGCCCGCTCGAAGGCCGGCGTTCGGCACATGTCCGGGGTGACGACCAGGAACAGGTGTTGAAACTGGCTCATGGGGAAACCCTCCGGAGGGTGACAGGCCATGTTTTCATATTAGTAGGCCTGCCATGAAACACCGGAGGGCGGCTGCGCGGCGCGCTACCGGGGCAGAATTCTCCGTTGCACGGCCTGCAGGAGCTGCCCGAGCGCCATTTCCAATTCCCCGCTATTGTCGATGACGACGGCATCCGCCGGCCGCTCTGCCGACAGCCAACGGGCGCGCTCGACCCGTGCGGCGATCTCCTGCGGCGTCTCCCGGCCACGGGCGCTCAGGCGCTGCTGCAACAGCTCGGGGTCGACCTGCAGCAGCAGTGGCACCAGACGCTCGCCATAGCGCAGCCGGGCCTGCTCCAGATGGGCCCGCGAGCCGTTGACCAGCACATCCAGCCCCAGCTCCAGCCAGCGATCGATTTCCAGGCCGATACCATAGCGGTAACCATTGGCGCTCCAGTGCAGGGCGAAGGTACCGAGTTCCAGCCGCTGCTGGAACTCTGCTTCGCTCAGCCACAGGTGGTTCTCCCCCTGCAACTCGGGCGGACGGGTGATATAGCGCGAGGCGATCAGGCAGGAACGCTTGCCGAGCGGTTCGCGACCACGGAGCAGCAGGGAGTCCTTTCCGGCCCCCGATGGCCCCATCAGGTAGAACAGCCGGCTGTGCATGCTCATTCCTCCCTCTCGCCGCACTGGCGAACCGATGTGCCGAGGCGTTCCGGCAGAATCATTGAAATCATGGCGTCATTCCGAAAAACGATTGAGTTTTGTCAAGGGATTGTTTGCTCTTGATAGTTAATATGAAGGCAGGTTGTCCCTTGCGAATATAGTGATTGCCATCATTGAAGCCATTGGCTAGCATCTCGCCCGCATGTGATCGCGGTTCAATGATTTCAGCCGACCGGCTTAGGAACAAGAGTATTCACATCATAGGGATCGATATCCCTCGCAAGGAGGCGAATGCATGTTTTATCGCACCCCATTTGCAAACCAGGCAGCCGTCAGGGGCAGCCTGCTCTCCATGTTGCTGCTACTGGGTAGTCCCCAGGCCCAGGCAGAGGAGATCACCGGCCAGGTGATCGAAGTCCTCGATGGCGACACCCTCAGCCTGCTCACTTCCGATGACTGGCAGATTCACGTCCGACTGGCCGGCATCGACGCTCCCGACCTCACCCAGCCCTACAACGACAAGGCCCGGCAGACGCTTTCCAACCTGGCGCTCGGCAAGCGCGCCACCCTGCAAGTACAGGCACGCGACCTGGCCGGGCGCAGCGTCGCCCAGATGTTCATCGAAGGGCTGGATGTCAATCGCGAGATGGTCAGGCGCGGCGCGGCCTGGGTTGCCCAGGACCATGCCGCTCCAGCAGCCGACCTGCTGCCCGTCGAGGCCGAGGCCAAGCGGGAACGCCGGGGGCTCTGGGCCCAGCCCAAGAAGGATATAGTGCCGCCATGGGTCTGGAGCAAAAGCAAACGCCAGCCCCTGCAGACGGTGGTATCAAGCTGTGCCGGACATTCCGGCGCGCCGAACTGCCCCATGCGCCGACTGAACTGGCTAGTGCCAGACGAACAGCAGCACTGAACCGCTCCTCTCCCTGCCCAGCTGGAAGCGACTCAGCCAAGCGCGGCGCCCTCGAAGCCAAGCGCCGCAGGCATATCGATATCCCACAGCACGCCGCGATCCCCGACCGCCAATTCGTGCACCCGCCCCTCGCGCAGCAGCCGCTTCGCCCCTCGGTCGCCGTCCAGAGCCGCCAGTGCCGCCCGGCAGGCACGGCCGAAGCCAACCGGATGGCCATACTGCCCCTGCCAGGTGGGCACCACGAGCGGATGCTCCTCCAGCGCCTGCAGCACGCGCCCGACGGTCGCCGGCAGGATGAACGGCATGTCGCCCAAGGCGATCAACCAACCCGCGCAGTCCGCCGTGTGCGCCACTGCCGCGGCGATGCTCTCGCCCATCCCGGCCGAATCCAGGATCAAGACTTCGCAGCCGTGAGCCTCACCGAGGGCGATCGCCCCGCCATTGTCGGGACGGGTCACGAGCAGCACCCGCTCGAGATTCGCCCGCAATGCCAGCAGCGCATGCTCCAGCACGGCGCGCTCGCTGCCGTCACGGCCGCGACAGCGCGCCAGCAGCTTGTCCTGGCTGCCGCCTGCGGCCTCGCGGTAGCGGCGGCCCTGCCCCGCCGCCAGCAGCACGGCGCAGACGGCACCGCTCACGCCGGCTGCCCGCTGACCTGACGGGCCGGCCGTGCGGCGCCGATAATGCCATTCTTCAGTGCGACGATCTCGGCGAGCAGCGACAGGGCGATCTCCGCCGGGACACGACTGCCGATGGGCAGGCCGATGGGACCGTGCAGACGCTCGATGTCGGTCTCGGCCAGGCGGAGAAAGGCCAGGCGCTCGCGGCGCTTGGCGCTGTTCACCCGCGAACCGAGGGCGCCGACGTAGAAGGCGCGGGACTGCAGCGCGGTGAGCAGCGCCATGTCGTCCAGCCGCGGATCGTGAGTCAGCGCGACGATGGCGGTGCGCTCGTCCGGTTCGATGGCCAGCACGGCATCGTCCGGCATGCCGGGGACGAAGCGGGCAGTGCTGTCCTCCCAGCCAAAGGCGAACTCCTCGCGCGGGTCGCAGATCAGCACCTCGAAGTGGAGCATCCGCGCCATCTCGCTGACATAGCGCGACAGCTGCCCCGCGCCGATCAGCAGCAGGCGCCAGCGCGGTCCGTAGACGGCGCGCAGGCGCTGTCCATCGAAACTCAGGACATCATGGCGCGAGGCCTCGTGCAGGCTCACCGCGCCGTTGGCCAGATTCAGCTCGCGGGCCACCAGTTGATGGCTCTCGCAACGCGCCAGCAGCGTCTCGACCCAGGCGGTTTCGCCCAGCTCCTCCTCGGTCAGGCGCAGGGTGCCACCGCAGGGCAGCCCGAAGCGCGCGGCCTCCTCGCGGCTCACCCCGTAGGTCACCAGGGACACGCCCTCCCGGCCCGGTGCGCTGCGCCCGTCGCGCAGTCGTTCAATCAGATCGTCCTCAATGCAGCCGCCGGACACCGAGCCGATCAACATGCCGTCGCCGCGCAGGGCAAGCATGGCACCGGGCGGCCGGGGCGCGCTGCCCCAGGTCTGCACCACCGTGTAGAGCAGCACGCGCTGACCGGCCTGCCGCCAGGTCAGCACGCTACGCAGGACATTCATATCAGCGCTGTCCATCAGGCCTCCCGCCAGCCCTGAAGCTGATTGCGGATCGGCAGTTCGCGGATGCGCTTGCCGGTGGCGGCGAAGATGGCGTTGGCCAGCGCCGGTCCGACCGGCGGCAAGCCCGGCTCGCCGACCCCGCCGAGCGGCACCTCGCCAGCCGGCCGGACCGGGTGCACAACGATTGCCTTCGGCGCCAGCGGCATGCGCGCCACCTCGTACTGGTGCAGGTTGCTCTGCTGCACCCGGCCGTCCTTGAAGCTGATCTCGCTGACCACCGTATTGCCAAGGCCCATCACGCAGGCGCCTTCCATCTGCGAGCGGATGCGTTCGGGGTTGACCTGCGGGCCGCAGTCCACCGCCATGTCCGCCCGATGCACGAGCAGCGTGCCATCGTCCTCGACCTCCACATCAAGCACCACGGCAACGTAGGTGACAAAGCTATAATGCACCGCCAGCCCCAGCCCGCGGCCCTTGGGCAGTTGCTTGCCCCAGCCGGCCTGGCGGGTCGCCTCCTCGACCACCGCGCGCAGGCGGCCGATATCGATGGGATACAGCGCGGGGGATTCGCCATGGTTCCAGTTGTCGCCCAGGCTGTGCGGATCGATCTTGCGCACCGGACCGAGCAGTTCCAGCAGGAAGTCCCGGTGGTCCTTGCCGGCAGCTGCCGCCAGTTCGGCGATGAAGCTCTGCACGGCGAAGGCGTGGGGAATGTTTGACACCGAGCGGTACCAACCGACCCGGGTGTGGGCCGCCGCCTCGGGGTTTTCCAGGCGCAGGTTGGGAATACCATAAGGCATGTTGATGAAGCCGAGGCCCAGCTCCACCGCGCTCTCGTGCTTCGGGTCCGGCCCGAACAGCGCGCCGATGCTTGGCGCCACACTGCGGTGCAGCCAGGCGCTCGGCCTGCCGTCCGCGTCCAGTGCGCCGTGCAGATATTCCACCGAGACGGTGTGGAAGTAGGAATGCTGCAGATCGTCCTCGCGGGACCACTGCACGCGCAAGTGGCGGCCGGGGAATTCCCTGGCCAGCAGCGCCGCCTCGAGGATGAAGTCCGGTTTGGACTTGCGGCCGAAACCGCCGCCGAGCAGGGTCACGTTGACCGTCACTTTGTCGAAGGGAATGCCCAGGCGTTCGGCGATGCGTTCGCGGGTGACCTGCGGCGCCTGGCTGGGCGCCCAGACCTCGCAGGTGCCGTCGGCGAAGCGCGCAGTGGCCACCGGCGGCTCCATGGGTGCCTGGGCCAAGTGCGGAATGTAGTATTCGGCCTGCACCAGCCGTTCGGCCTTCTCGAAGGCAGCCTCCACATCGCCGGCCTCGCGCACCCGCTTGCCGGGCGCCTTGGCGGCCTGGCTCAGGGCCTGGCGGTAGGCTGCGGAATCGTAGACGGCGTTGGCGCCGTCCTCCCATTCGAGTTTGAGCGCCTCACGGCCCTTGAGCGCCGCCCAGGTGTTGCCGGCCACCACCGCCACGCCGCCCAGCGGCTGAAATTCGGAAGGAATCGGCGAACCGGCGATCTCCACCACCTTGACCACTCCCGGCACCTTGAGCGCGGCGCTGGCATCGACGCGTTTCAGCTTGCCGCCATAGACCGGTGGGCGTGCCACCACCGCATAGAGCATATTCTCGAAGCGCGGGTCGAGACCGTAGACGGCGCGGCCATTGACGATATCGGCGCCATCGATGGCACGGGTCGACTCCTTGCCGATATAGCGGAACTGCTCCGGCGACTTCAGGCGCAGGCTGTCCCGCGCCGGGACCTCCAGGGCCGCAGCAGCCTCCGCCAGCTCGCCGTAGCCGAGAGTGCGCCCGCTCGGCCCATGCACGACTTTGTGCGCCTCGGCCCGGCATTCGCCGACCGGCACCTGCCACTGCTGCGCAGCGGCCTGCTCGAGCATCTGCCGTGCTGCCGCGCCGCAGCGGCGCATGGGCTCGAACCAGTGGCGCAGGCTGCGCGAGCCGTCGGTGTCCTGGTTGCCGTAACGCGCCTCGTCGCCCGGCGCCTGGACTACCCGCATCATCGCCCAGTCCGCCTCCAGCTCGTCGGCGACTACCATGGCCAGGCTGGTACGCGTCCCCTGGCCCATCTCCGAGCGGCCGCAAACGAAGGTGACCAGCCCGTCGGCAGCGATGGCGAGGAACACCTTTGGATCGTCGACCCAGCCGTGCTCCATGCCGTCAGCGCCATAGGCCTTCTGCTCCTCGGCGAAGGCGCCGCGCCAGCCCCAGCTGGCGGCGATCAGCAGCGCGCCGCCGGCCGCCACGCCCTTGAGGAAGCCGCGCCGGCTGAGATTGGCGACGACGAAATCGTCCCTGTTCGACTGGCTCATGCCTCGCTCTCCTGCAGTTTGTCGGCGGCGACCTGGATGGCCGCGCGGATCCGGTTGTAGGTGCCGCAGCGGCAGACATTGCCGGCCATCGCCGCCTTGATCTGCGCATCGTCGGGCTTGGGGTTGCCCTTGAGCAAGGCGGTGGCGGTCATGAGCTGCCCGCCCTGGCAGTAGCCGCACTGGGCCACACCTAGCTCCAGCCAGGCCTGCTGCACCGCCTGCCCGACCGGGTCGGCATGCAGCGCTTCGAGGGTGGTGATCCGCTTGCCGACTGCCAGGGCAACAGGAGTGATGCAGGCGCGGATCGCCTGGCCATCGACATGGATGGTGCAGGCGCCGCAGAGGCCCATGCCGCAGCCGAACTTGGTGCCGCTGTAGCCAGCGACGTCGCGGATGGCCCACAGCAGGGGCATATCCTCCGGCACGTCGAGAGGATGATCCTTGCCGTTCAGGTTGAGAGTGATCATGGGGATGCTGTCCGGATGAGGTTCCTGGGATCTGTATGTACAACCGGACCGATCAGTCCTGACGCGCCGGCGGCGCTATGAAGCCGGGGCCGGCCGGGTCCTTGCCGTGCTCGGCCAACACGGCGCCGAACTGGCGCAGGTACTCCGCCTCCAACATCCAGTAGCTGCTCACGCCGATGGCGAGGCTCTTGCCCTCCTCGCGCAGTTTCTCCAGTTTCCGGGCGGTTTCCTCGTGGGGCTCCAGCGGGTCCGGCCAGTGGGTCTGATAGAGGTCGGTGCGCAGACGGCGCAGGGAGTTCTCGATTTCGCGGATGGTTTCGACGGAGCGCTCATCGTCGATACCGCCCCACATCCAGCCGCCGATGGCCCAAGTGCCGAGGCCGATGCGCGAAACGGGAGTGGCGATGCCGTCGATCCGGATGGTTTCGATACTCATGGAGATCTTCCTTGGCAAAGCGAGCTGAAGACAGAACAGTCCGGGTAAGGCTGATTAATCTATCTCACAGGCCATTGAATAAGGTTCAATAATCCATTGATTTCACGGCAAGCATGGGAGATTTCGGATGCCGGCCTTCACTCGCGCGGATCTCGCCGACCTCAACGTCTTCATGACCATCGTCAGGCGCCGCAGCTTTCGCCAGTCGGCCCTCGAACTGGGGGTCACCACCTCGGCGCTGAGCCATTCGATGAAAAACCTGGAGCTGCGCCTGGGGGTGAAGCTGCTCAACCGCACCAGCCGCTCGGTGGTCCCCACCCTGGCCGGCAGTGCCCTGGCCGAGCGCCTTGAACAGGGCTTCCAGACCATCGCCGAGGCGCTGGCCGAGCTGGACGTCCATCGCGACGCACCGGTCGGCCGGCTGCGCCTCAACGTGCCCCGCGATGCTTCGCACCTGCTGCTCGGGCCGGTGCTGCCGGGCTTCTTCGCGCGCTATCCGGATCTCCAGCTGGAGGTGGCGGTCGAGGACCGCATGATCGACATCGTCGCCGACGGCTTTGATGCGGGCATCCGCTACGGCGGCACCGTGCCTCGGGACATGATCGCGATGCCACTGACCGGCGAGCTGCGCTGGATCGTCGTCGCCTCCCCCGACTACCTGCACCGCCACGGTCGCCCGCAGGTACCCGAGGATCTGCTGCGCCACCAGTGCATGCGCATGCGCCTGGGCGACAACTCGCCGTACAAGTGGGAACTGGGCGACGGTCCGGAGGCCATCCACCTGGACGTGCCCGGGCCGCTCGGCGCCAATGAGACCGATACCCTGGTGGAGGCCGCGCTCAACGGCCTGGGCCTGGCCTACTGCCTGGAACTGCGCGTCGCCGGGGAACTGCGCAGCGGTCGGCTGGAGATGGTGCTGCCAGACTGGTCGTCGATGGGCCCGCCCTTCTGCATGTACTACCCCAGCCGCCGCCAGTCCCAACCGGGGCTGCGCCAGCTGATCGAGAGCATCCGCGCGCTAGGGCTCGGCGAGGGCTGAGGGCTGAGGGGCGACCGTCAGCGCCTGGGCTTGCCGTCGACCACCCCGGCCGTGTCCTCCAGCAGGCTGGCGGTCGCCATTTGCAAGAAGGCGCTCAGCTGGCGCTTCAGCACTTCCTCGTCGGGAGCCCCGAAGAGCGGCTTGCTGGCGGGGTCTCTGCCGAGACGGTAGCGGTAGAGCGTCGCCGGCCTGTCGCTGGGTTGTACCAGTACCCGGTCGCCGCTGACCAGGGCAACCGCTTGGTCGCCGCCCGAGGGCTTGATCACGCCGAACCCCGGGCTGCCCGCCGGCTGGGCGAGCAGGTCCCGCCCCCAGCATTGGTGGCGAACCCTGCCGCCCAGCCGGCCCATGATGGTCGGCACTATGTCGACCTGGGTGCCGACGATGTCGCGGCTGGCGCCGAACTTCTCCTGCAGGCCCGGGCCGATGAGCAGCAGCGGCACGTTGAAGCGCAGCAGGTCTATCTCGGTGAGCTGCTCGCGGCTGCCGAAGCCGTGGTCGCCGACCAGCACGAACAGGGTATCCTTGAAATAAGGCGCATGGCGGACCCTGTCGAAGAAGCGTCCCAGCGCCCAGTCCGCATAGCGCATGGCGGTCAGGCGCTGGTCCAGCTCACCGAAACCACTCACTGGCACCACCGGCAGGTGTTCCGGCAGGGCGTAGGGCGTGTGGTTGGATAGCGTCTGCAGCAGGGCGTAGAGCGGCTCCCCGGCCTCGCTGCGGCGTTCGAGTTCCTGGGCGGCGCGATCGAACATATCCTGGTCGGAAACGCCCCAGGTCGGGTCGGAGAACACCGGGTCGACAAAATCGTGGCGACCAATGAAATTTTTCATCCCCTGGCTGCCGAAGAAGCCCGACTGGTTGTCCCAGGCGAAATCGCCGTTGTAGACGTACAAACTATCGTAGCCTCGGGCGCTGAGCAGTTGTGGCAGGCCGGAAAACCGATGGCCACCCTCGGGTGTCTGCATCAGGTATTCGAAACCCGGCAAGTTGGGGAAACAGGCCATGGTGGCGAACATGCCCTGATGGGTGTGGGTGCCGTTGGAGAAGAAACGGCTGAACAGCAGCCCCTCTTTGGCCAGCCGGTCGAAGTTCGGCGTGATGCCGCCCGGCGCGCCCTGGGCGCCGACATAATGGCTGGCGAAGCTCTCCATCAGGATCACCACCACGTTGCGGATCGGCAGGGTGCTCCTCTGCGGCGGGTGGTAGTCGCGACGGACGGCCGCGCTGCGCTCGTCCACCAATCGGTCGGTGCTCGTCAGCAGCATCTGCCGCACGGTCTGGCGGGCCTCGTCGACCGCCAGAGTAGCCTTCCAGAGGTTGTCGCGCTGATCGGAGAACTGGCTGCGTGCGGCGTCCAACAGGGTCAGGCTGCCATTGAGGCCGAGCCGGTTGGCAAACATCGAATCAGTGGTGAAGGCGTCGCCCCACCGCATGGGCGGTCCCTGGCGCGGGGTTCCGCGCGCCGCGAGCACCGCCAGCGCCAGGCAGATTGAGAAGGCCAGGGCGCGGACCGGCCAGCAACTGCCTTCGGCTTCCTGCCCGGCAACGGCCGGCGAACGGCTGAGCCGGTCCAGACGTTTGAATACCCAGCCCAGCAGCAGCGTCGCCAGCAGCCAGGCAAACAGGTAGCGAAGGACCGGAAAGGCGTGCCAGAGCATGCTCAGGACGGTTTTCGGATCTTCCTTCAGGTACTGGAATACCAGACTATTCAGGCGCTGGTGGAACTCGCGGTAGAAATCCAGCTCCAGCACGCCGAGAAACAGGGTGAGACTGGCGAACAGGGTCAGCCAGGCGCGCAGCAGCGCCCGCGCCCGCATCGCCCGCCGGCTCGCCACGGCTAGCAGCAGGGGCGCGCAGACATAGACGACCAGGCGCAGATCGAAGCGCAGGCCGTTGAGAAACGCCTCAGCGAGGGTCAAGGCGGACGCCGGGCCGATTTGCTCGCTGTTGTAGAGCAGCAGCGCCAAACGCAGCAGGGAATACAGGAGCATCAGCTGGGCGACGCAGGCCAGGGTGAAGGCCAGGTGCTGTCTGAGGGAGACGCTGTAGGACGTTCGAGCGGCGGATTGCCGGAGGCTTGCCTCGTCCTGGGTCCCTGGACGCAATTCCTGAAGTTGCCTGGCTGGCGCCCGGTCGTGTTTTCGCGAGAAGGCGAATCCGATAGGGCGGCTCGAAAACATGGTCGCCACACTCCTCGAAGAAGTCTGTGGTAACCACTCTACTCACGGGGTTATGGAGAGCCCGTCAAAAGCAGGTGAACAAAGCGTCAAGCCACTCCTAATGGACGTGCCGTTTTCCGTCGGCATGGATGTGCACCTCCGACTCAGGCGCCCCACCCTGTCCGGCGGCCGGAACCGACTCCTCGTGATGGCCGCAGCCATGCTGCGTCCCCTGCCCCTGCGGCATGCTCTCGCCGCCACCGTGGCGGTGCCCGGGGCTGCTCTCGACCAGGCTTCGGTAGCCCTCGGCATTGAGGCTCGGCAGTCGCTCGACAAAGGCCACCAGCTCCCAGATGTACTCGTCGGCCATGCTCCGGCCCCAGGCCGGCATGGCGGTGGCCTTGATACCGTGCTTGATGACCCAGAAAGCGCCGGCCGGATCTACATCGCTGCCGACCCGGCTCAGATTCGGCGCCGCCGGATAGAGGCCCTTGCTCAATTCGGTCTCGGCCAGCCCCGGTGCCAGGTGGCAGCCGACGCACATGGCATCATAGTTGCCGGCCCCGGCACGGATCAGCGCTTCGTCGGTGAGGTCGGGCACCTGGATGTCCCTGGCGCGCACGGCGATCGACCGCTCCCGCGCCGTCTCCAGCAAGGCCTGGACCAGCGCGGAGTGCGGAACGTCGGCCCCCACCTCGACCAACCCCGAATACACTACGCCGCCGCCAATCGCGGCGGCGGCAAGGCTGGTCCAGGCCAGACTCTTGAAAATTCCCATGGCTTTCCTTTCTTCGCTTACCAGGCACCGGCAGAACGCGGACGCCCCACCGACGCAGGGGAAATCATTCTTCCGTGTCGTCGTCCCCGTACTCCCCGTTCTCGCTATCGAGCGGGGTCTTGTCGCCCCGGTCCATATCGCCGTGATCCATGTCCTTATCGTGCATGTCCTCCATCATCTTCTCATGGCTCTCGTCGTCCATTTCGTGGCCATCCATCATGGTGCCGCCCTTGGGCCCCTGGTGCTCCATGGGCTGTTCGGTGCTACTACCGGAGGAGGACTCGCTCTTCTGGCCCTCGTGGTGCGCTGCCAACGCGGGCAGTTGCAGGGAGGTACCCAGGACGAAAGCCAGGGAGCCGGCCAGCAGGGTCTTGCGTTTCGGGAAGCTGCTCATGTTTCGAACTCCTCATGGGTTGGCGCGAAGCGACGGCAATCGGGGAATGCCCGCGATATCGCCAAGACAAAAATAGCTGCCGATATCGGCTTTCCACCAATCTGCCATACTCACAAACCGGTATTGATTACATTTGCGTAAGGTACGGGGCCTGAATCACTGGAGCTGATGCCTTGGCAGCCCCAGGGAAATCAGCGCCGCCAGCAGCACGAAGATGCTCGACACCCACAGGCAGGCCGCAAGGCCATACGCTTGGAACACCCAGCCCGACAGCAAGGTGCCGAGCAGCCGGCCGAGGGCGTTGGACATGTAGTAGAAGCCAACATCCAGCGACACACCGTCCTCTTTCGCATAGCTGACGATCAGGTAGCTGTGCAGCGAGGAGTTGACTGCGAACAGCGCGCCGAACAGCAGCAGGCCGCCGATCAGCACCGTCTGCGCGGAAAGCGTGGTGCCGAGGCCTAGGGCGATGGCCGCCGGCAGTCCGGCCAGCGACAGCGCCCAGACGAAGGCCGCACGGCCGTCCGGCACTTGGCCGCGACGCTTGCCGGTCACCTGGGGGGAGAACGACTGGACGATGCCGTAGCCGATCACCCACAGGGCGAGAAAGCCGCCGACCTGCCAGAAATCCCAGCCGAACACACTGGACAGATACACCGGCAACGCCACCACGAACCACACATCGCGCGCGCCGAACAAAAACAAACGCGCGGCGGAGAGGATGTTGATCGCCCGGCTCTTCGACAGCAGGTCGCGGAACTTGGGCTTGCTCTTGGCCTTGCCCAGATCCTTCTTCAGCAGCGCGAGGCTGGCCAGCCAGATCAGCGCCAGCACCGCGGCCATGGCCAGCACCGCGCCGGTGAAGCCCAGAAGCGCCAGCAGCGCACCACCGAGGAAGAAACCGACACCCTTGAGGGCATTTTTCGAGCCGGTCAAGAGCGCCACCCAGCGGTACAGGGTGCCCTGCTGGCCGTCCGCCACGAGCAACTTGATCGAGCTCTTGGCGCTCATCTTGTTGAGATCCTTGGCGATGCCGGACAACGCCTGCGCCGCCATCACCCAAGGCACCGTGAGCAGGCTCGCCGGCACCGTCAGCATCAACAGCGCCGCCACCTGCAGGCCGAGGCCGAGGTTCATGGTGCGGTTGAGGCCCAGGTGCGCGCCGAGCCAGCCGCCCAGCAGATTGGTGACCACGCCGAAGAATTCGTAGAAGAGAAACAGCATGGCGATCTGCAGCGGGCTGTAGCCGAGCCCGTGGAAATGCAGAACCACCAGCATGCGCAGGGCACCGTCGGTGAGGGTGAAGGCCCAGTAGTTGCCGGTGACCAGCAGGTACTGGCGCACTTCCGGGGACAGGTGGGACAGGGCGTGCATGGGTAATCCTTGAGACACACGGATGACAAGGGTGGGAATCGCGCAGCATTCCCATTGGTGCGGACGCTTGCCCCTCTCCCCAGCCCTCTAGGGAACGACCCGGTGGCCCGGTGCAGGGACTGGCTCCCCTCTCCCGCCTGCAGGAGAGGGGCTGGGGGAGAGGGTATGGTTCAACGGGCCGAGCCCACCAGCCGCGCCAGTTCCGCGGTACGGTTGGCATACCCCCACTCGTTGTCGTACCAGGAATAGAGCTTCACCTGGGTGCCATTGACCACCATGGTCGACAAGGCATCGACGATGGACGAGCGCGGATCGGTGCGGTAGTCGATGGACACCAGCGGTCGCTCCTCGTAGCCCAGGATGCCTTTCAGCTCTCCCTCGGCAGCGGTCTTGAGCAACTGGTTGACCTCCTCGACCGTGGTCGCGCGCTCCACTTCGAACACGCAGTCGGTCAGCGAGGCGTTGGCCAGCGGCACGCGCACCGCATGGCCGTTCAGGCGGCCACGCAGCTCCGGGAAGATCTCGGCGATGGCGGTGGCCGAGCCGGTGGTGGTGGGGATCAGGCTCATGCCGCAGGCACGGGCACGGCGCAGGTCCTTGTGCGGCTGGTCGAGGATGCTCTGGGTGTTGGTCAGGTCGTGGATGGTGGTGATCGAGCCGTGGCGGATGCCGAGGTTCTCATGAATCACCTTGACCAGCGGCGCCAGACAGTTGGTGGTACAGGAGGCGGCGGTGACGATGCGGTGCTGCGCCGGGTCGAACAGCCGGTCGTTCACCCCCATCACCACGTTGAGCGCGCCCGGCTCCTTGACCGGCGCGCTGACCACCACGCGCTTGACGCCCTGCTCCAGGTAGGCCTGCAGCACGGCGACCTTGGACATCTTGCCACTGGCCTCGATCACCACATCGCAGCCCGACCAGTCGGTGTCGGCAATGGCCTTGTTGGCGGTGACCAGGATGCGCTTGCCGTCGATCACCACGCAGTCGCCGTCGCTGCCGGCCTCGTACCGCCAGCGGCCGTGCACAGAGTCGAAGTTGAGCAGGTGGGCGTGGGTGGCGGCGTCGGCGGCCGGGTCGTTGATTCTCACGAACTCCAGCTCCGGCCAATCCCAGGCGGCACGCAGGGCCAGACGTCCGATGCGGCCGAAGCCGTTGATGCCTACCTTGATGGTCATGAAGGTTTCCTCATTTCAGAAATCAGGGGTTTCGCGGAGCCAGCATGATGATCGCCATGCCGGCGAGGGCCACGCTGCCGCCGAGCAGATCCCAGAGCGTGGGGCGAATGCCGTCGACCAGCCACAGCCAGAGCAGGGCAACGCCGACGTACACCCCGCCATAGGCGGCATACACCCGCCCGGCCGCCGTCGGATGCAGCGACAGCAGCCAGGCGAACAGCGCCAGGGCGATCGCCCCCGGCACCAGCAGCCAGGCGCTCTTGCCCTGCTTGAGCCAGAGATAGGGCAGATAGCAACCGACGATCTCGGCAATGGCGGTCACTGCAAACAGGGCAACGGTTTTCAGCATGCTGCCTGCTCGCTACTGGCCGAACTGCGCGATCCAGGCCGCATGCGCCGGGTGTTGGATGGCCTTGGGCCGCAGTGCCTGCACCAAGGCGATGGCCTCGGCGCGCGGCAGGCCACGGTCGATCAGGATGCGCGCGGCGATCAGCCCGGTGCGCCCGGAGCCACCCTTGCAGTGGATGGCGATGCTGCGGCCCTGGTCGAGCAGTTCGTGGATGCGGGAGCGCGACTGCGCCCAGGCATCGGCGAAGTCGTCCAGCGGCACCTGCTCGTCGGCCACCGGCAGGTGGAACCATTCGAGGTTGCGCTCGGCGCACAGTGCCGGCAGCTCGTCCGCCTGGTTCAGGCGCAGTTCCTCGCCCTGCATCAGGGTGATCAACGCCTCGGCGCCGGCCGCCTGCAGGGTGTCCAGTGCACTGGCGATACTGGTGTCCTTGAGGCCCGGGCAGGGGGTGAAGAACAGGCGGCCCGGGCAACCGGGTATGCCAAGGATGTCATAGGGATGGGGCACGATGTTTTTCCTTCGACTGTCAAATGGTGCTCTGGCTGACGCGCCGGGACAGCTCTTCGGCCGACTCCTTGCGCTCGGAGTAGCGGTCGACCAGATAGTCGGTGCGGCCGCGCAGCAGCAGGGTGAACTTGACCAGTTCCTCCATCACGTCCACCACCCGGTCGTAATAGGCTGAGGGCTTCATGCGTCCGGCCTCGTCGAACTCGAGGAAGGCCTTGGCCACCGAGGACTGGTTGGGGATGACGAACATGCGCATCCAGCGGCCGAGCACGCGCATCTGGCCGACCGCGTTGAACGACTGCGAGCCGCCGCAGACCTGCATCAGCGCCAAGGTCTTGCCCTGGGTCGGACGGATCGCCCCCAGGGTCAGCGGAACCCAGTCGATCTGCGCCTTGAACACCGCGCTCATCGCGCCGTGGCGCTCCGGCGAGCACCACACCTGACCTTCCGACCAGAGTACCAGCTCGCGTAGCTCCTGCACCTTGGGATGGGTTTCCGGTACATCGTCCGGCAGCGGCAGACCGGCTGGATCGAAGATACGCGTCTCGGCGCCAAGGTGCTCGAGCAGACGCGCCGCCTCCTGCACCAGCAGGCGGCTGTAGGAGCGCTCGCGGTTGGAGCCGTAGAGCAGCAGGATGCGCGGCTTGTGTTCGGGCTGCGGCGGCAGGCCGAGCCTGTCGAGGCTCGGCAGGTCAAGCAGTTCGGGATCGATATTGGGCAGGTCGTCGTGCATAGGCCGTCTCCATCCGAAGAAAAGGGTTACAAGCTGCCGATCCGGGCCAACTCGGCTTTCAGAGCCTCGCCATCCAACTGGTCGAGCGGCAGGGCGAGAAAGGTCAGGATGCGAGTCTTGATCCGCTCGAGCGTGGCATCGAAGGCGGCAGCGATCTCCGCATCGGTCCCGGCCAACCCGGAAAACAGAATCTTCATGGACTTCCCTCACCCGGTTCAGGCGCAGATGCTCGTGCGTTCGGGGCGGTTACGCATGCCTTCCAGGCGCTGCACATCGGGGCTCAGCCAGTTCTTGTTGGCGCTCAGGATGGTGGCGAGCATGTCGTGCACCCAGTCCGGCAGATGCGGATGCAGCCGGTAGTACACCCACTGCCCCTGGCGACGATCCTCCAGCACGCCGCTACTGCGCAGCAGTGCCAGGTGGCGGGAGATCTTCGGCTGGCTTTCCTCCAGCGCCGCGGTCAGCTCGCACACGCACAGCTCACCCTCGCGGGCGATCAGCAGGGTCATGCGCGCCCGGGTCTCGTCGGCCAGGCATTTGAAAACCGTGGTGGGGGTCAGGTGCTCGACCATGGCAGACCTCAGCGTTTGCTTTTCACCAGCACGAACATCTTGATGCGTTCGTGAATCTCGTGAAGGGTGTGACGGTAGGCGTCGGCCTTGCTGCTGCTGGCCGGATCCTCGAAGTCCCAGGCGATGTACTCGCCAGCACCGGGCAGGGTATGGCATTCCAGCGCCGACTTGTCGCACAGGGTGATGACATAGTCGAACGACTCACCGGCGAGCTCGTCCAGCGCCTTGCTGCGCAGCCCTTCGGTCGACACCCCCAGTTGCTCCAGCGCCGCCAGTGCACGCGGATCGACCTGGCTGGGCTGGGAGCCGGCACTGCACGCCTCGAAGTGATCCGAGGCGGTATGCCGCAGCAGAGCCTCGGCCATCTGCGAGCGTGCCGAGTTGGCAACGCAAACGAACAGTACGCGAGTCTTGTTGCTCATTGTGGGCCTCTATGATTGATATGATTTTTCAAATATATTTATTTCCGCATATCAAGTAAAGCGCCAAGCCAGATACCAAACCAGACACATGGCCCTTCAGTACTCACGAGCGCTGCGAGGGTATGGCTGGAGTGCTGCCATGACACAAATAGCTTTACATATAGCTTTACATATTCGACTATTCGAATGTTAAGTCAGATCGCTCCGGCCGTGCCCGGAGCACGCTATCCGCAAAAAGGAAGATGCCCCCCGATGTCCAGTCCCTGTGAAGTGGCGGCCAAACAGGCCACCGGCGCCCCGCTCGGCTTCTTCGAGCGCTACCTGACCCTCTGGGTGTTCCTCTGCATCGTCGCCGGCACCCTGCTCGGCCTGTCGGTGCCGGCGGCGGCCCAGGCGGTCGGCGCGCTGGAGGTGGCTCAGGTCAACATCCCGGTCGGCATACTGATCTGGGTGATGATCATCCCGATGCTGATGAAGATCGACTTCGGTGCCCTGCACGAGGTACGCGAGCAGAAGGCCGGGATGGGCATCACCCTGTTCGTCAACTGGGCGGTCAAGCCGTTCTCCATGGCGCTGATCGGCTGGCTGTTCCTCCAGCATGTCTTTGCCCCCTGGCTGCCGGCCGGCGAGATCGACAGCTACATGGCCGGGCTGATCCTGCTCGGCGCCGCGCCCTGCACGGCGATGGTGTTCGTGTGGAGCAATCTGTGCGGCGGCAATCCGAACTTCACCCTGACCCAGGTGGCGCTCAACGACCTGGTGATGGTGTTCGCCTTCGCGCCCATCGTCGCGCTGCTGCTCGGCGTGTCGTCGATCCCGGTGCCCTGGGACACCCTGCTGCTGTCGGTGGTGATGTACATCCTCATCCCGCTGGCCATCGCCCAGTTCCTGCGCAAGCGTCTGCTGGCCCGCGGCGCAGCGTTCTTCCAGGCGGCCTTGGGGCGGATCGCGCCTTTCACCATCCTCGCCCTGCTGGCCACTCTGGTGCTGCTGTTCTCCTTCCAGGGCGAGGCCATCGTCGAGCGGCCGCTGATCATCGCCCTGCTCGCCGTGCCGATCTTCCTGCAGACGCTGTTCATCGCCGCCCTCGGCTACTGGCTGAACCGCCGGTTCGGGGTGCGCCACGACATCGCAGGGCCGTCGACGCTGATCGGCGCCTCGAACTTCTTCGAACTGGCGGTGGCGGTGGCCATCGTCCTCTACGGCTTCGATTCGGGCGCGGCGCTGGCCACGGTGGTCGGCGTGCTGATCGAGGTACCGGTGATGCTCTGGCTGGTGCGCCTGGTCAACAACAGCCGCGACTGGTACGCGCGCGACCTGTCGCATAACTGAGGAGGTAACACCCATGGAGTTTCTCCATCGGCACTGATCGCCGACTACGATCACATCCTGTTCGATACCGCACCGACCGGCCACACCATCCGCCTGCTGCAATTGCTCTAGCCGGTCATGGGAGCAAAGGCGCGATCGCCTGCCACAGCGCCTCGCCGGAATCGAACTGCCGCTCCACCGCCGGCAGGCTCGGCCTGGCCAGTAGCAGCACCGGCAGGCCGCGCTCGCGGGCCACCCGCAGCTTGGGCTCGGTGGCGGCGCTGCCGCTGTTCTTGCTGATCAGCACATCGAAGCCTTCGGCGGCGAACAGCGCGCGCTCCTCCTCCAGACGGAACGGCCCGCGTGCTCCGATGACCCGGGCACGCGGCGCGCTGGAATGCGCGTCGAGCACGCGTACCGTCCAGAACTGCCCGCGCGGTACCTCGTCCAGATGCGCCAGCACCTCCCGGCCCAAGGTGAAGAAGGGACGGCGGAATCCGCTCAGCGCGGCCATCAACCCGGCCCAGTCCGCCACTTCGCGCCAGTCGTCCCCCAGCCCCGCCTGCCAGCCGGGCCGTCTCAGGGCCCAGCAGGGAATACCGGCGATGCGCGCGGCCAGGGCGGCGTTGTGGCTGATCTGCGCGGCATAGGGATGGGTCATGTCCAGCAGCCGGTCGATGCGCTCCTGGCGCAGGAAGTCGGCCAGCCCCTCGGCTCCGCCGAAACCGCCGACACGCACCTGGCAGGCGAGATCCTGCGGGACCTTGCCGAGGCCCGCCAGGCTGTAGACATGGGACGGACCGAGCCGGCGAGCGATGGCCAGCGCCTCGCCGACGCCGCCGAGCAGCAGCAGGCGGGTCATGGCGCGTCCTCTTGCACCAATGGCTTCACCGCGTCCAACAGCGTGACCGGCAATGCCGAGCGCCAGGTGTCGAAGTTGCCGAGCGGCTTGGCTTGGGCAATGGCGATGCGGGTCAGCTCGCCGCCGTGCCGCTCGCGCCAGCCGACCAGCAGCGCCTCGCTCTGGATCGTCACCGCGTTGGCCACCAGCCGGCCGCCAGGCTTGAGCCGCTCCCAGCATTGCTCCAGCACACCGGGAACGGTCACCCCGCCGCCGATGAAGATCGCATCCGGACTTTCCAGGCCGTCCAGGGCTTGGGGCGCGGCGCCGGCGACCAGGTGCAGCGCCGGCACGCCGAGGGCGTCACGGTTGTGCCGGATCAGCCCTTGGCGCCCCTCGTCCATCTCGATGGCAATGGCGCGGCAGTTCGGGTGAGCACGCATCCACTCGATGCCGATGGAACCGCAACCGGCGCCGACATCCCACAGCAGCTGTCCCGGCAAGGGTGCCAGGCGCGCCAGGGTGATGGCGCGTACGTCGCGCTTGGTCAGCTGGCCGTCGTGCCGGTAGGCATCGTCGGGCAGGCCAGAGGTTTGTGGCAGATGACGCGGCTGGTCACCGGGAATGCATTCCACCGCAACCAAGTTGAGCGCGGCGGTCTCCTCGATCGACCAGCTCCCGGCCAGCCCGTCGATGCGTCGCTCGGATTCGCTGCCCAAGTGCTCCAGTACGCTCAGGCGGCTGGCCTCGAAGCCTCGCTCGCGGAGCAGCGCGGCAATGGCCGCCGGGCTCTTGCCATCGTTGCTCAGGATCAACAGCCGTGCGCCAGCATGCACGTGACGGTTCAGCGCCGCGACCGGACGGGCCACCACCGACAGTTGGGTCAGCTCCTGCAAGGCCCAGCCGAGCCTGGCTGCCGCCAGCGAACAGGACGAGGGCGCCGGCAACACGCACATCTCGGCGGGGTCGAGCACGCGCGCCAAACTCGCACCGACACCGAATAGCATGGGGTCGCCGCTGGCCAGCACGCACAGCGGCGTGCCGCGCCGTTCCAGCACCGGGACCAGGGAGAACGGTCGCGGCCATTCCAGCCGGTCGGCGCGGATACACGGCGGCAGCAGCGCCAGCTGGCGTGGCGCGCCGACGATCAGGCCGGTCTCCAGCAGGGCCCGGCGGGCACGCTTGCCGAGCCCGGCGTAGCCGTCCTCACCGATGCCGATCACGGCTAGCCAGGGCGTCATGGATGTTTCCTCGCGATGAAAGGCCGCTGCGCCTCCTGCCGGAAGCTTGTCATCGGGCCGGACAAAACCGGCATAATACCGCCTTCGTCGGTGCCCTGACCGGCGCTTCGGACTCGCAGGCGGCCGCCTCGAGCCGAAACGCCCCAACGGGCCATTGAGGGAACACGGAAGGACAAAGCGCCCAACCGTGGCTGCCCCCGCAACTGTAAGCAGCGAGTCCGCCGCACCGAAGCCACTGGGATGACCGGGAAGGCAGCGCCGACCCCTGACCTGCAAGCCAGGAGACCTGCCGACGAACGCTGGTCGCGAGTGCCAACATCGGGCGGGGTGTACCGATGCCATAGTGTCTTCGAGGGATGATGCTAGAGGTCCGGTCGCCGCGTCTTTTTGCAAGGTGTGACCTCGTGGAAGATACCCTCGGCAGTGCTCTTTCCCCTGCTCCGCGCCCTTCGGCATGCCCCGGGCTTTTGCGCATCGTGCCGGCGCTGGACGGCGGCATCTGCCGCATCAAGCTGGCCTGCGGACGCCTCGGGGCCGATCAGGCCCGTGCCATCGGCGAAGCCGCCAGCCGCCATGCCAGCGGCGTGATCGAACTGACCAATCGAAGCAATCTGCAGCTGCGCGGCGTCCGCACGGGGCATGAGGCGCCGCTGATCGCCGCCCTGCTCACCGCCGGCCTCGGCCCCGCCACACCGGGCGCCGACGACGTGCGCAACCTGCTGGTGAGCCCTGCCCTGGGTCTCGACCCGAACAGCGAGGCGGACGTTGCACCGCTGGCCGAGGCGATCCTCGAACTGCTGCAGGCGCGTCCCGCCTTCCATTCCCTGTCGCCGAAGTTCGCCTTGCAACTGGACGGTGGCGAACGCCTGGCGATGCTCGACCACCCCCACGATCTCTGGCTCGCGCTGATGCCTGGCGGCACGCAGCTGGCCTTCGGCCTGGCCGGCTGCCCGACCGATGCCCCCCTGGCTGCGGTGCCGTTGAAGCAGGCGCCTGCGCTGGTGGAAGCCGTGCTCGTGCTGTTCCTGGAGCTGGCGCAGCCGGAGCAGACCCGCATGCGCCATCTGCTGGCGAATCTGCCGATGGAGGCCTTCCTGGAACGCCTCCAGTCCCGGCTGGCCTTTGCACTGAGCCGCGAGCCGGCGGTGCTGGACTGGCGTCGCGCCCGGACGACGACAGCCGCGCCGCTGGGCATCCTCGCGCAGCGCCAGCCCGGCCTGTTCCTGCTCGGCGCCGTGCCCACGCTCAGCCGCCTGAATGCCTCGCAGCTGCACGCACTCGCCGAGCTGGCCCGCAGCCGGGGCGACGGCACCCTGCGCTTCACACCCTGGCAAGGCCTGATGCTGCCGAACGTGGCCCAGGCGCATGCCGCCGAGGCCCTACGACAACTCGGCGTGATCGGCCTGCATGTCGACGGCAGCGACCCCCTGACCGGCCTGATCGCCTGCACTGGCTCCGCAGGCTGCGCCAAGGGCCTGGCCGACACCAAGGCCGACGCGCTGCACCTGGCCCATCGACTGGGCCAAGGCGCAGCAAGGCCCCAGGTACATCTGAGCGGTTGCCCGCGCTCCTGCGCCGCTGCCCATGTCGCGCCCCATACCCTGCTGGCCCAGCCCGGCGGGCGCTACCAGATCTATCAACGCCGTGCCAGCGGGGCCGGTTTCGGCCATCTGCTGGCTGACTCACTCAGCATCGACGAAGCCGCCGACTGGCTTGCCTCAGGACAACCGATGATCGATTACATCCGCGATGGTCAGGAAATCTATCGCAACTCCTTTGCCATCATCCGCGCCGAAGCGCGGCTCGACACCATTCCGGCGGACTTGGAAAAGCTCGCCGTGCGGGTGATCCATGCCTGCGGCATGGTCGATGTCGTCGACGAGCTGCGTTTCTCCCCCGGTGCCGGTGCCTACGGAAGGGCCGCGCTGGCCGCCGGGGCGCCGATCCTCTGCGACGCGCGCATGGTCGCTGAAGGCATCACCCGCGCGCGCCTGCCGGCGAACAACCAGGTGATCTGCACCCTGCACGACGAGGGCGTGCCAGAGCTGGCGCGCGAACTGGGCAACACCCGCTCGGCGGTGGCCCTGGAGCGCTGGCGCCCACACCTGGAGGGTAGCGTAGTGGTGATCGGCAACGCCCCGACCGCGCTGTTCTACCTGCTGGAAATGCTCGACGCCGGCGCACCGAAGCCGGCGCTGATCATTGGCATGCCGGTCGGCTTCGTCGGCGCGGCGGAATCCAAGGATCTGCTCGCCGCCGACAGCCGTGGCGTGCCTTATGTGATCGTGCGCGGCCGGCGCGGCGGCAGCGCCATGGCCGCCGCCGCGGTCAATGCACTGGCCACGGAGGTGGAATGATGGACAGGAAAGGCCGACTGTACGGGCTTGGCGTCGGTCCGGGCGATCCCGAGCTGATTACCCTGAAGGCGCTGCGCCTGCTGCGCGCCGCCCCGGTGGTGGGCTATTTCGTGGCCAAGGCCAAGGCCCGCAAGGGCCTCGGCGGCAATGCCTTCGGCATCATCGAGGAGCACCTGCACGAGTCTCAGCTTCGCATGCCGCTGGTCTACCCGGTCACCACCGAGAGGCTGGAACCGCCCCTGTCCTACGAGACGGTGATCAGCGACTTCTACGACACGGCGGCCGTGCAGATCGCCGAGCATCTGGACGCCGGTCGCGACGTGGCGGTGATCTGCGAGGGCGACCCCTTCTTCTACGGCTCCTACATGTACCTGCACGACCGGCTGGCCGAGCGCTACGAGGCGGAGGTGATACCAGGGGTGTGCTCCATGCTCGGTGGCGTCTCGGCGCTGGGCGTGCCGCTGGTGTACCGCAACCAGAGCCTGATGGTGCTCTCCGGCGTGCTGCCGGAAGAGGAGCTGAAGCGGCGCCTGGGCGATGCCGAGGCAGCAGTAGTGATGAAGCTCGGGCGCAACTTCGACAAGGTGCGTCGTGTGCTCGACGAGCTGGGCCTGGCCAAGCGCGCTCTGTACATCGAGCGGGCCACGATGGCCAACCAGCGCATCGTGCCGCTGGACGAGGTCGAGCCAATGGCCTCACCGTACTTTTCCCTGATCGTGGTACCTGGACGGAAATGGTCAGCCTGATGCAAAAGCCCCCTGCCCTGGTCATCCTCAACGCCGCCAGCCTGGAAACCGCTCGCCGGGTCCAGGCCTGTTACCCCGGCTCGCGGGTTCACGGCCTGCGCGGCCGCGTCGAGGACGCCGACCAACCTTATGAGGCCTTTGGCGAGACCCTGCGCGAGCTCTACGCCAGCGATACCCCGATCATTGCCTTCTGCGCCGCCGGCATCGTCATCCGTACCCTGGCGCCGCTGCTGGTGGCCAAGGGTGCGGAGCCGCCGGTATTGGCGCTGGCCGAAGACGGCAGCGCCGTGGTGCCGCTGCTCGGCGGCCTGGGCGGCGTCAACCGAATGGCCCGCGAGATCGCCGAGGCGCTGGATGTGGCCCCGGCGATCACCACCAGCGGCGAATTGCGCTTCGGCATCTGCCTCCTCAACCCGCCACCTGGTTATGTACTGGCCGATCTGGAGCAGGGTAAACGCTTCGTCAGCGACCTGCTGGGCGGCGAGCCGGTGACCATCGAAGGCGACGCACCCTGGCTGGACGAGGCGCAGCTGCCTTTGGACGAGCAGGCCCGTCGACGCATTCGCGTCACGCCGGAGCGTGCCGGCAGCGACGCGGCCGAGCTGCTGATTCATCCGCGCCTGGTCCTGGTTCATGTCCAGGGCGAGGCATCGGCCGATCTGGCGGAGAGGATCCGAGCCCTGCTGGCCGAGGCTGGACTGGCCGAGACCGCGCTGGCTGCCGTACTGGCCGAGCGCGGGCGGATGGGCGACGCGGCGCTGGCCGAGGCCGCGAAGGTGCTGGGCATGCCCCTGCGCTTCATCGATGACCTTTTATTGCTCCCTGAACCGCAGGCGCGACGCGAAGGCCTGAGCCTGCACCGCTGCGCCACGCCCCGGGAAGCCGCGCACCTCGGGCAACCGCGTGGACGCCTGACGGTGGCCGGCCTCGGCCCCGGCGCCGCCGACCTGATGGTGCCGGCGGTACGCCGCGCGCTGGACGAGGCCGAGGACGTGCTCGGCTACGAGACCTACGTCAACATGGCCGGGCCGTTCCATGCCGGACAACGGCTGCATTGCAGCGACAACCGCGAGGAGTTGCAGCGCGCTGCCCATGCCTTCGACCTGGCCGCGCAGGGCCGGCGCGTGGTGGTGGTGTCCTCCGGCGATCCCGGTGTGTTCGCCATGGCCGCCGCCGTGCTGGAAGCGCTGGAAGCTTCCCGCGATCCACACTGGCATGCCGTCGAGCTGGAGGTGCTGCCTGGCGTCTCCGCCGCCCTCGCCACCGCCGCCCGCGCCGGCGCACCGCTGGGCCATGACTTCTGCATGTTGTCGCTGTCGGACAACCTCAAGCCTTGGAGCGTGATCGAAAAGCGCCTGGACCAGGCGAGCGCCGCCGACCTGGCCATGGCCTTCTACAACCCGATCTCCAAGGCGCGCCCTTGGCAGCTCGGCCGCGCGCTGGAAATCGTCGCCCGCCAGCGCACACCGGAAACCGTCGTGGTCCTCGGACGCGACATCGGACGACCGGCGGAACGCCTGCGCGTCACGACCCTCGGCGAGCTGACGCCCGACCAGGTGGACATGCGGACCCTGGTGATCATCGGCTCGTCCACCACGCGGCGTTTCCCCCGTGGGGATGGTGGAGAATGGGTGTATACGCCGCGGTGGTATCCCGGCTCGTAGCATCTGGAGCGTACCTCCCGTCGCCAGGTGGATAACGGCGAAGCCTTATCCACCAATCCAAAGGAAGGCTCCACGGCACGCAGGAGGAAAACGCTGCGCGGTTTTCCTCCCTGGCCTACTCCCCCACTCGCCTGCGCAACAGATACGTATCCATGATCCACCCATGGCGGCTGCGCGCCTCGGCACGGACCTGTTCGATCTCGTCGGCCACCTCGGCGAGCCGGCCGCCGATCAGGATCTCGTCCGGCGTGCCGACGTAGGCGCCCCAGAAGATGTCCATGTCCTCGCCGACGAAGCGCTTGTAGGTGTTCTGCGCGTCCAGCATCACCAGCACGCTGTCCAGGCGCTGCGGAAAGCCTTCGGCGAGGCGGCGGGCCGGAGTGATTTCCAGCCCCTGGCCGATGCTGTTCAGGGTGGTCCGGTGCTTCGCCGCCAGCGCCTGGACGCTGCTGATGCCGGGAATTACCTCGAAATCCAACACATGCCGCCCACTCCGCGCGATGGCCTCGACGATGCGGATGGTGCTGTCGTACAGGGCCGGATCGCCCCAGACCAGAAAGGCCCCGCATTCGCCGTCGGCCAGCTCCTCGGCGATCAGCCGCTCGAACACGGCCTGCTTGTCGGCGTTCAGGTCGTCGACGCTGGCGCGGTAGTCGGGCACATCCCTGACCCGCTCCGGGCAGGTGGCCTCGACGATGCGGTAATCGTCATCCTCGATGTAGCGACGGCAGATTTCCTTGCGCAGTGCCACCAGCTTCTCCTTGGCCGGCCCCTTGTCCATGACGAAGAACACGTCGGCCCGGTTGAGGGCCTTAATGGCCTGCACGGTGAGGTAGTCGGGATCGCCCGCACCGATGCCGATGATCAGGATGTGCTTCACGAGATACGACTCCGTATTGGGTTACGCGATGCCTCACAGGCTCGTCAGTTGTTCGATATGCCGATATTCGGCGCTCAGCTGCTCGGCCAGCAGGCGGGCTCGGCCAAGCCGGATAGGCGCGCATTCGATGTCCACCAGCAGTGCCGGGCAGGCACTGGCGGCCAGCGGGGGCCAGTCGCGCAGGCGGCCGTCGGTGACCACCAGCAGCCACTGGCGCTCGGCCGGATGCAAGCGCTGCCGCCGCGCCAGCCAGCCGGCCGCTTCGCCCAGGGCCTCGACCAGGGGTGTGCCGCCGCCCGCGCCGAGCCCTTCGAGCCACTGCCGCGCGGCGCCAGAAGCCTTGCATCCCTGCCATACCCATTGCGGCCGGGTGCCGTTGGCATGCAACAGCGCCAGGCGCGCACGCTGACGGTAAGCCTGCTCGAACAGCTGCGCCAGCAGGCCCTTGGCCTGTGACAAGGCACCCTGGCGGCGAGTCGAGGCGGAAGCGTCCACCACCACCAGCCACAGCTCGCCAGGCCTGGCACTGCGGGGCTTGCGATGCAGGTCCCTAGGCTGGCGCGGCCGCCCGCGCCGCAAGCTGGCGGGCCAGTCGACGAGACCTTCCTCCCCACCACGACAGGCACCGCTGCGCCCACCCGCGAGATTGCCCGCTCCCGGTCTGGCATCCGCGCCCCGGGCGCTGGCCGGGCGGATGCTCAGGGCTTTTTTGGCCAGCGCGGGACCTCCCGCCTCGCCCCCATGGTTTGTGGCTGTGCCGGCAGCTCACCCCACTGGCCTTCGCCCTGTTCGACTTTCGATGAAGCGGATCCACCCTGCGGAGGCATTGCTGAAGATTGGGGTGGTATTAAATGACGGCGATGGCGCAGGACGAAGGGCTCCACCCGGTCGATGTCCCCTGCCTCGATGGCGAAGCTGCCTCGCCAGGCGGCATGCGCACGGGCGGCCCGTAGCCAGACCAGGTCGGCGCGCATGCCGTCCACGCCCGCTTCGAAGCAGCGGCGGGTGATCGCCTCCAGGCTCGCCTCGTCCAGTTCGATCGCGGCCAGACGCTCTCGGGCGACCCGGCACCGCTCGTGCAGGGCGCTCTGCGCTGCGGCCCAGCGCTGGGTGAAAGCCACCGGGTCGCTATCGAAGGCCAGGCGGCGGCGAACGATCTCGGCGCGCTCGGCCGGTTGCGGCTGGCCTTCCAGCGCCAGGTTGAAGCCGAAGCGGTCGAGCAGCTGCGGGCGCAGTTCGCCCTCCTCCGGGTTCATGGTGCCGACCAGCACGAAGCGCGCCCGGTGGCGGTGGGAAATGCCGTCCCGCTCCACATGGTTGACCCCGCTGGCGGCGGCATCCAACAGCAGGTCCACCAGGTGATCCGGCAGCAGGTTGACCTCGTCCACATAGAGCACGCCGCCATCGGCCCGGGCCAGAAGCCCCGGCGAGAAGCGCGTGCGGCCTTCGCCCAGCGCGGCATCAAGGTCCAGCGTGCCGACGATGCGCTCCTCGCTGGCACCCAACGGCAGGTCGACGAAGGCGCCGCCGGGCAGCAGCTCGGCAACGCCACGTGCCAGGGTCGACTTGGCCATGCCGCGCGGTCCCTCGATCAGCACCCCGCCGATGGCCGGGTCGATGACCAGCAGGCAGAGCGCGAGCTTGAGATCGTCGGCGCTGACCACGGCGGCCAGGGGAAAGGACTGGCGGGGCGCTCGCCTGGGAAAGTCGGGTTTCGGCGTGTCCATCTCAGGATTCCTCGTTGTCCAGCAGCAGGTTTTCCAGCAGCTCGCAGTATTCGCCGGGCGCTTGCCAGAGGCCGCGCTGCTGGGCCTCCAGCAAGCGCTCGACGATGTCCTGCAAGGCGCCCGGGTTGTGCTGCTGGATGAAGTCGCGGGTATCGCGATCCAGCAGGTAGGCATCGGTGAGCAGGGCGTACTGGTGATCGTCGATCAGCTCGCTGGTGGCATCGAAGCCGAACAGGTAGTCGACCGTGGCGGCCAGTTCGAACGCGCCCTTGTAGCCGTGGCGCTTCATTCCGGCGATCCACTTGGGATTGGCGGCACGGGCGCGGACCACGCGGTTGAGCTCCTGCTTCAGGGTGCGGATGCGCGGGATGTCCGGCTGGCTGTTGTCACCGTGGTAGCTGGCGATGCGCTCCCCGCGCAGGGTTTCTACGGCGGCCAGCATGCCGCCCTGGAACTGGTAGTAGTCGTTGGAGTCCAGCAGGTCATGCTCGCGGTTGTCCTGGTTGTGCAACACCGCCTGCAAGCGCTCCAGGCGTTCGGCGAAGCGCTCGCGGGCCGGTGCGCCCTCGCTGCCGGCGCCGTAGGCGTAGCCGCCCCAGTTCAGGTACACCTCGGCCAGGTCGGCGCGACGCTCCCAGGCACGCTCCTCGATGGCGTTCTGGATGCCCGCGCCATAGGCGCCAGGCTTGGCGCCGAAGATCCTCCAGCCGGCCTGGCGACGGGCCTCGGCCTCGCTCATGCCGCTGTCCTGCAGGTTCAGCATTTCCTGCCAGACCCGTGCCGACAGAGGATTCCAGGCTTCCTCCTCGTCCAACTCGGCCACCGCCTGCACGGCGTCGTCGAACAGACGGATCAGGTTGGCGAAGGCATCGCGAAAGAAACCGGATACCCGCAGGGTGACGTCCACCCGAGGCCTGCCCAACTGCTCCAGGGAGAGCACCTCGAAGCGCTCGACGCGCTGGCTGCCGGGCTGCCAGACTGGACGCACGCCAAGCAGCGCCAGGGCCTGGGCGATATCGTCGCCGCCAGTGCGCATGGTCGCCGTGCCCCATACCGAGAGGCCAAGCTGACGCAGGTGGTCGCCGTGGTCCTGGAGATGCCGCTCCAGCAGGCGGTCGGCCGATTGCACGCCGATGCGCCAGGCGGTGGGCGTGGGCAGGTTGCGCACATCCACCGTGAAGAAGTTGCGGCCGGTGGGCAGCACATCGAGACGACCACGGCTGGGCGCGCCGCTCGGGCCGGCCGGCACGAAGCGGCCTTCCAGCGCGGCGAGCAGGCCGGCTATTTCCGCCGGTCCGCAGCCGTCCAGCAATGGCGCCAGATGCTCGCGCAGGCCATTCAGGATGGGTTCGGCCTCGCCCGTCACCTCGATCGCTTCCCCGCTCAGGCAGGATTCGACCAACCGCAGGGCGAAGCGCTCCAGCCGTTCGCGGGTATCGCCCGCCGTGCGCCAGGGGTCGCTGCCACAGGCCAGCAGTTCGGCCGGACGCGCGCCCTTCCAGGGTTCGGCCATGTCGCAGTCCAGCGGATCGAAGCCCAGCGCCAGGCCCCGTGCCAGGGCGCGCAGCAGGCTGGCATTCGCGCCCAGTCCGTCGCCACGGGGAATGCGCAGCAGGGCCAGCAGTGTGTCGCGGCGCAGCGTGCCGCCCGGCGACTGGCCGAACACATGCAGACCGTCGCGGATCTGCGACTCCTTCAGGTCGCAGAGATAGGCGTCCAGCTGCGGCAGCCAGCTGTCCGGGTCGTCGTTGAGTTGCAGGCCGAGTTCGCTGTCGAGCCGGGTCGCGCGCACCAAGGCGAGGATCTCGCCACGCAGCTCGATGGCGCGGCGCACGTCCAACTGGCTGGCGTCGTAGTACTCGTCGGCCAGGCGCTCCAGGTCGCGCAGCGGCCCGTAGCTTTCGGCGCGGGTCAGCGGTGGCATCAGGTGGTCGATGATCACCGCCTGGGTGCGACGCTTGGCTTGGGCACCCTCGCCGGGGTCGTTGACGATGAAGGGGTAGATGTTCGGCAGCGGACCGAGCAGCGCAGTGGGCCAGCAGGATGGCGACAGGCCCACGCTCTTGCCCGGCAGCCATTCCAGGTTGCCGTGCTTGCCGACATGGATGACGGCGTCGGCCGCATAGACCCGCCGCAGCCAGAAGTAGAACGCCAGGTAGCCATGGGGTGGCACCAGGTCCGGATCGTGGTATACGGCGCTGGGGTCGACGCCATAGCCGCGCGCCGGCTGGATGCCGACGAAGGTCAGCCCGAAGCGCAGCCCGGCGACCATCATCCGCCCGGCGCGGAACATCGGGTCCTGTTCGGGCGCGCCCCAGCGCTCCAGCACGGCCGTGCGATTGGCCTCGGACAGCTCGGCGAAACAGCGCCAGTAATCGTCCAGCGCCAAGCTCTGGGCGCAGGGGCGCAGATCCAGGGTGTCGAGATCGTTGGTCACGCCGCCGAGCAACTGGTGGATCAGCGCCGTACCGCTCTCCGGTAGGTTCTCGATCGGATAACCCTGCCGCTGCAAGGCTTGCAGGATGTGCAGCGCCGCCGCCGGAGTGTCCAGCCCGACGCCGTTGCCGATGCGGCCGTCGCGGGTCGGATAGTTGGCCAGCACCAGAGCGATGCGCTTGCCGCCATTCGGCTTGCGGGCCAGCTCGCACCAGCGGCGCGCCAGTTCGGCGACGAAATCCATCCCGGGCAAATGCGGGCGATAGCAGACCACATCGCTCTGGCTGCGCTCGTTGCGCCAGGCCAGGCCCTTGAAGCTGATCGGCCGAGTGATCAGCCGCCCGTCCAGTTCCGGCAGCGCGATATGCATGGCCAGATCGCGTGATCCGAGGCCTTGGGCGCTGCCCTGCCACTGCTCTTCGCTGTCCAGTGCGCAGAGTGCCTGGAACACTGGCACATCGCGGCGGAACGGCCGGAGACTGGGCGCCTCTGGGTTGGATTGGGCGAAGCCGGTGGTGTTGAGGATGACCGCCGTCCCGCTCTCGTCCAGCCAGTGTTCGACCTGCGCCAGACAGGCCGATTCCTTCAGGCTGGCCACGGCGATCGGCAGCGGGTTCAGCCCCTGGGCCTGCAGGCGCTCGCAGAAGACGTCGACGAAGGCGGTGTTCGCTGCCTGAATATGGGTGCGGTAGAACAGCAGCGCCGCCACCGGCCGCCCCGGTTGCCACCAGGCCTGCCACTGCGCCAGCGTGGCCTCGCCCTGCGTCGGGTGATAGAGCACGGTACGCGGCAGAGCCCTGGGCTCGCCCCAGCGGTAGTCGCGGTCCAGCCAGCGACTGGCGATGCAGTGGAACAGCTGCAGCGCATTGTCGCGGCCGCCTTGGCGCAGGTACTGCCAGAGCCGTTCGCTGTCCTCGGCGGAGACGTTGCCCAGGCCGCTCAGCTCCGGGTCGGGGCTATCGTCGCCGGGCACCAGGATCAGCCGGGCGCCGTTTTCGGCCAGCTCGACCAGGCGCTCGATCCCGTAGCGCCAGTAGCTCACGCCGCCGTGCACCGAGATCAGGATCACCCGGGCGTGGCGCAGCACCTGCTCGACGTAGAAATCCACCGAGGCATGGTTGGGCAGCTGCGCCGGACTGGCCAGGCGCAGGCTGGGATAGTCGTCCGGCAACGTGCGGGCCACCTCGGCAAGCAGCGACAGGTGCGAGTCGCCGGTGCAGAGGATCACCAGCTCGGCGGGCGTCTGCTCGAGGTCGGCGATGCTGTCGGCCGGCAGCTGGACGCCGGGCTGGGCGCGGAGCAGGTGCATCAGTCAGCACCTGCCCGTTCGTAGGAACGAGCTTGCTCGCGAAGCTTTTAGTGCTCTGTTGTTCGCGAGCAAGCTCGCTCCTACAGGGTGGGTTCTCATCCTCACATCAGCGCCGCCTGAAGCTCGCCAATGATTGCGGCCCTGTCCAGCTGCTGGCCGATCATCACCAGCCGTGTAGCCCGCGCCTCGCCGGGCTGCCAGGCACGATCGAAATGCCTGTCGAAGCGCTGCCCCACGCCTTGCACCACCAGCCGCATCGGCTTGCCGGGAATGGCGGCGAAGCCCTTGATCCGCAGTATCCCATACCGCGCCACCGTATTCCTCAGCGCGGCGAGCAGACGCTCCTCCGCCACTTCCGGCAGGGAAAGGTCGAAAGAGTCGAATTCGTCGTGATCGTGATCCTCGTCTTCCAGGTCATGATGGGTCTGGCGGCCGTCGATGTGCAGCTCGGTCTCGCTGCTCAGTCCCAGCAGCACGTTCAAGGGCAGCTCGCCGCCATGGGCCTCGATCACCTTGACTGCTGGCGGCAGTTCCTCGGCGATCTCGGCGCGTACCCTTTCCAGCGCGGCGGCATCGAGCAGGTCGGCCTTGTTCAGCACCACCAGATCGGCACTGGCCAGCTGGTCGGCGAACAGCTCGTGCAGCGGCGACTCGTGATCCAGGTTCGGGTCCTGCCGGCGCTGCGCGTCCACCTGCTCGGGGAAGGCGGCGAAGGTGTCGGCCGCCACGGCCGGGCTGTCGACCACGGTGATCACCGCGTCCACGGTGCAGGCATTGCGGATTTCCGGCCAGTTGAAGGCCTGCACCAGCGGCTTGGGCAGGGCCAGACCGCTGGTCTCGATCAGGATGTGGTCGAAGTCGCCGCGACGAGCCACCAGCTCACGCATCACCGGGAAGAATTCTTCCTGCACCGTGCAGCACAGGCAGCCGTTGGCCAGTTCGAAGACACGCCCGTTGGCCTCTTCCTCGGTGCAGCCGATGGAGCATTGCCGGAGAATTTCGCCGTCGATGCCGAGTTCGCCGAACTCGTTGACGATCACAGCGATGCGCCGGCCCTCGGCATGCGCCAGCATGTGCCGCAGCAGGGTGGTCTTTCCGGCGCCGAGAAAGCCGGTGACAATAGTGACGGGAAGCTTGGCGAGCGATTTCATGGTTGGCCCTGCATGGATCGTTGCGGATCAGCGGGCAGGCGGGAACGGACAGGCGCATGGAGAAGCACCGGCCAGCACCACCGGATCACCCCGCCCAGTTGTCATGGATGTTCGAGGCAGGTCTCCTGGCTGACGGCCTGCGCAATGCGCATGTTCCTTCGCCTTCCCGCTTGGCGCAGTGGCATATCGAAGGGTTTGAAGCCGTATACAGTTGCGGGGGCAGCCACGGCTCGACCGTGTTCCCTCTTAGCTCCGCGCGATGGCGGAGAACCTCGAAACCGGAAAGGCTACGCAGAGTCCCCGGGCGGGTCAATCGCCGCAGTTGACGCTCGCGCCGGCCCGTGCTCAGCTAGAAAGACAGTTTCAGGTGTCTCGCGCGCCGAGCGCGAGGTGAAACGGGAAGCCGGTTCGAGTCCGGCGCTGCCCCCGCAACGGTAAGTGTACGAGGGGTCGATGTAGCCACTGTGCCCTAGGTTCGCCGAAGATCAGTTGCGCAAGATCTCGCGGACCGGGACGCATGGGAAGGCCGACCCGACCGCCCCCATGACGGACGTCACGAGCCCGGAGACCGGCCTGAAGCCCTGTTGGCAACCCGCGGTGGGCGGGCGCACACCGGAATCCAGGCGCTTCAGTGGCCCGGACTCATGTCGCGCACTCCTTCCGCCTCACTCACAGTCACGGAAGGTCATACCATGTCCGCTACCGCTACCGCTACCGCTACCGCTACCGCTACCGCTACCGCTACCGCTACCGCTACCGCTACCGCTACCCTATCCTCTTCCGCCTCGGCGGCGCTCCCCCTGTCGAAACGTATTACCCTCGCCGTAGGCAGCTTCCTGCTCGGTGCGGTGCTGATCTTCTTTGCCGGCTTTTCGCCCGTCGAGGCCCTGCACAACGCCGCTCACGACACCCGCCACAGCGCCGCCTTCCCCTGCCACTGAGAGCCCCATGATCAAGCGCATCGCACGAACCGCAGGGTTCGCCGGGCTGCTCGCCGCCCTCCTGCTGACCCTGCTGCAGAGCCTCTGGGTGACGCCCCTGATCCTTGAGGCGGAAACCTACGAAAGCGGCGGGCCCGCCATCGTCGAGCGCAGCCATGCCGCGGGGCACGGCTATAATCACGGCCATGCGGACGGGCACGTCCATGAAGGCTGGGCGCCCGAGAATGGCTGGCAGCGGACCCTGGCCACGGGGCTGAGCAATCTCGTCGTGGCGGTTGGCTTCGCCCTCATGCTGGCCGGCCTGTTCACCCTCCGCGCACCGGGGAAAACCTGGAATGGGCTGCTATGGGGGCTCGGCGGCTTCGCCACCTTCAGCCTGGCGCCTTCGCTCGGCCTGCCGCCGGAGCTGCCGGGTACCGAGGCGGCCGATCTGCTACTGCGCCAGTACTGGTGGATCGGCACCGCCGTAGCCACCCCCATCGGCCTGGCCCTCATCGCCTTCGCACGATCCTGGAGTCTGCGCATCGCCGGTGCCGTGCTGCTGGCGATTCCGCATCTGATTGGCGCACCGCAACCGGAAGTGCATACGAGTCTGGCCCCCGAGGCACTGGCCAACCAGTTCATCCTCGCCTCGCTGGCAACCAACGCGCTGTTCTGGGCCGCACTGGGGCTCTCGGCAGCCTGGCTGTTCGGTCGCGACAGCCGCAATGCCTGAGCCCGGTAAGGCGGCATGGGTGCATGTCGCCGGCCTCGGCTGTCGCCGGGGCTGCACCCTGGAATCACTGCTGGTGCTGCTGCATGCGGCATTGGACGAAGCCGGCCTGCGGCCCGGCGATCTCGCCGGGCTGGCCAGCAGCATGCACAAGCGCGACGAGCCCGGGCTGCTGTGCCTGGCCGACCATCTGCGCCTGCCGCTGGCCTTTTTATCCGCCGAACGCCTGAGCGCTTACCACGACCGCCTGACCCGGAAATCGCCGCTGGCCCTCAGCATCACCGGCAGCTCCGGCGTCGCGGAAGCCAGCGCCCTGGCCCAGGCTGAAACCCTGGGGGCCGGTCCAGCCCGCCTGCTACTGCCCAAGCGCAGCAGCGCCGTGGCCAGCCTCGCGCTGGCCACGGCGCCCCCTCATACCCTTCTGGAGCATCCATGACCGTCTATTTCATCGGCGCCGGCCCTGGCGATCCGGAGCTGATCACCGTCAAGGGCCAGCGCCTGCTGCGGGCTTGCCCGGTCATCCTGTACGCCGGGTCGCTGGTGCCCGAGGCGGTGCTCGAAGGCCATTGTGCGGAGCGCGTGATCAACACCGCCGAGCTGCATCTGGAACAGATCATCGCGCTGATCCGCGAAGCCCATGCCAAGGGGCAGGACGTGGCCCGCGTGCATTCCGGCGACCCCTCGCTGTACGGCGCCATCGGCGAGCAGATCCGCCACCTGCGCGCGCTGGGCATTCCCTTCGAGATTATCCCCGGGGTAACTGCCACCGCTGCCTGTGCCGCCCTGCTGGAAGCCGAGCTGACCCTGCCGGGCGTGTCGCAGACGGTGATTCTGACGCGCTACGCTAGCAGCTCGGAAATGCCCGAGGGCGAAGCCCTTGAGGACCTGGCACGGCATCGCGCAACCCTTGCCATCCACTTGGCGGTGAAACACTTGGAACGCATTGTCGAAGCGCTTCTACCCCACTACGGCAGCGACTGCCCCATCGCCGTGGTCCATCGTGCCAGTTGGCCCGACCAGGACCAGGTCAGCGGTACCCTGGCGGATATCCTCGATAAAACCCGCAGCAAGAACTTCCGCCGGACCGCCCTGATCCTCGTCGGCCAGGCGCTGGCGGCCGAGCGCTTCGCCGACTCGACGCTCTACCACAAGGACACCCTGCACCTGTTCAGGCCGCACGACGCTTGAGGGTACTGTCACGTTGTTGGCAGGTTGACAGAGATGCGGCGACAATCCCGGGCATGAAACGAGCCACCGTACCTGCCAGCGACGCCATTGTGTTGCAGGATTGCTCGTTTCATGCCCGGCATTTTCGCCCCAACGCAGCTTGCTAACCAGCAATGTGACAGTACCTACCTACTCTCCCGACGCCTTTTTCCAGTCGTCGAACAGCTGCAGCAACGACGGGTCCGTCACGGTGCTGTCAGCGGCCCGGATCAGGCACCGCCCCAGCTCTCGAGCGCTCGATGGGTGGATATACAACTCATGGACTCTCTCCTGGCTGCACAACCGGATCACCACCGCCCCGTCCTTGCACAGAACCTGTGCTATTTCGACTTCTACCTCGAAATTGTTCATGGGTTACGCCTCCGGCAACTCGTCGCAAGCCGCCTTAAGGACAGCATGTACGGTTTGAACACTTGCCATGTTGCTTTACCCCTCAGTTGATGCTGCCATCCATGGCAGCGGTTCAATGCACAGTTTCCTTTGGGGATTGCCCAAGAAGTTCGACCAGCTTGTCCCCAACGCGCAGGAGCTGTTCCAGATCCAACGCCGCGTCGATCAACCGGCCATATAGGCGAACCAGCTCGATTCGCTCCAGTGTTTCAGAGTCCAGCGCTTCCAGCCTGTAGCAAGCCATCTCGCCCAGGAACACATTCACTTCCCGCTGAAGGCATCGCTTCAGCTCGGCTGCTTGCCTGTTCATGCTTCAACTTCCTCCACTCTTTCAGTACACCCAGCTCGTCGGCTCCGATATGGGAAAGAATGCGCTTATGCGCAGATATGCCAAATAGATAAATACGCAGAGGCGACAAATGGATTTTCTGAATCGGTTTGCCATGGACCCAGCATGGCTGGATCTGTCGCAATAAGGCCGTCTGGTAAGCTGAGCGTTCGAAACGGAACCGGCCGAGACGCCGATGACCCGGCTCAACCCAGCGATAGCCTGCGTGCTCAAGCAATACATTATCCGCTCGAGGTCATGCTCACCTGTGTACGCTGGTACGTCGCCTACCCACGAGGCCCTGATGGTCGCAGTGGCCACCCTCCTATCTCTTGTCGGGGAGTGCTCTACCGATTCGAACGGGTCTAGGTCTGTACACTCCTCACTCCTGCACTCAAGCTCCTTTGCGGTAGAGTGCCTGGTGCCCGACAGACAAAACCCAACACCCTTGGCTGCGTAGCTACTCAGCTCTTCCGTCGGAAATGCTGAATCGATTGAGCGATGCTGGTTTTTTTCATTGTGTCCCGGGTGTAGAAAGTGCCGATGATCACTCAGTGATGTCGTGGAGGTCTGTGAGATGGGTGCAGAACTGCTCTTCTGGCTGGTTATGTCTGTAGCTGCTCTCGCCGGCATGGTTTGGCAGGGCATACGTTAACTACGTTAGCTTCAGGTTGCTGAGTAGGCTGCGTCCGCGCCGGGCCCGGCGTTGCCGGCCATTTTCCGCAGCGGCGCCAGGCCGCATACTTGCGCGTTCCCTCAGCAGCCCGTTCCCCGTCCATGCGCATCCACGTCACCTTCATCGACCGCGTCGGCATCACCCAGGAAGTGCTCGCCCTGCTCGGCGGGCGCAATCTCAATCTGGATGCCGTGGAGATGGTCCCGCCCAACGTCTACATCGACGCACCGACGCTCAGTGCCGAGGTGCTCGACGAGCTGCGCGGGGCCCTGTTCAAGGTGCGCGGAGTGCAGGCGGTGGAGGTGGTCGATATCCTCCCCGGCCAGCGGCGCAGCCTGCAGCTGTATGCCCTGCTCGCCGCCATGCCCGATCCGCTGCTGGCGGTGGACAGCAACGGACAGGTGCTGCTGGCCAACCCGGCGCTGATCGAGCTGGCCGGCCGCGATCCCGACGGCGAACCGCTCGGCGAGCTGTTCGCCGCCCCGGAACTGCACGACGAGCTGTTGACGCATGCCTTCCGCCTGCCGATGCGCGAGGTCACCCTCAACGGCCAGACCCTGCTGCTGGATGCCATGCCGATTGGTGAAACCGCCGGGCAGGGGACGCGTCAGCTGGCCGGCGCGCTGCTGACCCTGTACGCCCCCAACCGCATCGGCGAGCGCCTGGCCGCCCTGCATCACGAACATGCCGAGGGCTTCGACGCCCTGCTCGGCGACTCGCCGGCGATCCGCACGCTCAAGGCTCGCGCCCTGCGCGTGGCCGCCCTTGATGCACCGCTGCTGATCCAGGGCGAGACTGGCACCGGCAAGGAACTGGTGGCCCGCGCCTGTCATGCCGTCAGCATGCGGAGCAATGCGCCCTTCCTGGCCCTCAACTGCGCGGCGTTGCCGGAGAGCCTCGCCGAGAGCGAGCTGTTCGGCTATGCCCCCGGCGCCTTCACCGGCGCCCAGCGCGGCGGCAAGCCCGGTCTGCTGGAGCTGGCCCACCAGGGCACGGTGTTTCTCGACGAGATCGGCGAAATGTCGCCCTATCTGCAGGCCAAGCTGCTGCGCTTTCTCAGCGACGGCAGCTTCCGGCGCATCGGCGGTGACCGCGAGATCAAGGTGGACGTGCGCATCCTCAGCGCGACCCACCGCAACCTGGAGCAGATGGTCGGAGAAGGCCGCTTCCGCGAGGACCTCTTCTACCGGCTCAACGTACTCAACCTGGCCGTGCCGCCGCTGCGCGAGCGCAGCGAGGACATCCTGCCGCTGGCCCGGCACTTCCTGCAGCAGGCCTGCGCGCAGATCCGTCGCGCACCCTGCCGCCTGGCGCAGGACACTTACCCGGCGCTGCTGGCCAACCGCTGGCCGGGCAACGTGCGCCAGTTGCAGAACGTGATCTTCCGCGCCGCGGCGATCAATGAGGGCAATCTGGTGGAGATCGGCGACCTGGACATCGCCAGCACCGCCGTGGCGCCGCAGGCTGACGTGATCGGCAGCCTCAGCGGGGCCGTGGAAGACCTCGAGCGCGGCATTCTGGAAAAGCTCTACGCCAGCTATCCCTCCAGCCGCCTGCTGGCCGCCCGCCTGCAGACCTCGCACACAGCTATCGCCAAGCGCCTGCGCAAGTACGGCATTCCCGCCAGATCCTGAAGGCAACGCGTCGAACCGGGGCGGGAGCTGCTGGGTGAGCCGTGCGCCGTGGCGGCTCTATCCGCGCCTGCCCCCAAGCACGCCCCAAGAAGCATGGCCGGGCGAATGCCGGCCCTCGCCCGTAAGCAAATCAATACATCGTAACGATTTCGAAACAGAAACAGCCGCCTCCCGCCAGATCGGCCGTTGGCATTAAAGCGCCTTTTTTTCCGTAACGATTTCATTCCGAAAGATTTGGTCATAGCTTTCAAATACATATTTAACTTATTGATTTAAAATAAATTTCATAAAAATGGCATCTACCTTGCTCTATCTGCGGCAACCGCTCGTCGACCCGCTCGAGCCCTTCATCCCCTCGTCCGCCAAGCCGCGGGCGAACCTTCAGGATCCACCGATGACCGATCGCCGCGCGCTCAGCACCACCAACGAATTCATCGCCCGCCATATCGGCCCGCGCGAGGCCAATATCGCCACCATGCTCCGCCAGCTCGGCTACGACTCCCTGGAAGCCCTGGGCGAGCGCGTGATTCCGGACAGCATCAAGGGCAGCAGCGTGCTCGAGGCGAGCGACGGCCTCGGCGAGGCCGAAGCCCTGGCCCGGCTCAAGGCCATCGCCGCGCAGAACCAGCAGCTCACCAGCTTCATCGGCCAGGGCTACTACGGCACCCATACCCCGGCGCCGATCCTGCGCAACCTGCTGGAAAACCCAGCCTGGTACACCGCCTACACCCCCTACCAGCCGGAAATCTCCCAGGGTCGCCTGGAGGCCCTGCTGAACTTCCAGACCCTGATCAGCGACCTCAGCGGCCTACCGATCGCCAATGCCTCCCTGCTCGACGAAGGCAGCGCCGCCGCCGAGGCCATGACCTTCTGCAGACGTCTATCGAAGAACAAGGCCGCCCGCGCCTTCTTCGCCTCCTGCCGCTGCCTCCCGCAGACCCTCGACGTGCTGCGCACCCGTGCCGAGCCGCTGGGCATCGAAGTGGTGGTCGGCGATGAGCGCGAGCTGAGCGACGCCAGCCCCTACTTCGGCGCCCTGCTGCAGTACCCAGCCTGCGACGGCGAGGTGTTCGACTACCGCGCCGAGGTCAAGCGCTTCCACGCCGCCGGCGCCCTGGTGGCGGTAGCCGCCGACCTGCTGGCGCTGACCCTGCTCACCCCGCCCGGCGAATTCGGCGCCGACGTGGCGCTTGGCAGCGCCCAGCGCTTCGGCGTGCCGCTGGGCTTCGGCGGGCCGCACGCGGCCTACTTCGCCACCCGCGATGCCTACAAGCGCGACATGCCGGGACGCCTGGTCGGCCTGTCGGTCGACCGCCACAGCAAGCCGGCGCTGCGCCTGGCGATCCAGACCCGCGAGCAGCACATCCGCCGCGAGAAGGCCACCAGCAACATCTGCACCGCGCAGGTGCTGCTGGCCAACATCGCCAGCATGTTCGCCGTGTACCATGGCCCCGAGGGCCTCAAAACCATCGCCCGGCGCGTGCACAGCCTGACCGCGATCCTCGCCCGCGGTCTGATCCAGCTGGGCCAGGCGGTCGAGCAGGAGCACTTCTTCGACACCCTGACCGTCGCCAGCGGCGCGCGCACCGCCGAGCTGCACGCCAAGGCCCGCGCCCAGGGCATCAACCTGCGCGAAATCGATGCCGCACGCCTCGGCCTGTCCCTCGACGAAACCACCAGCCCGGCCCAGGTCGAGGCACTGTGGGCGATCTTCGCCACGTCCGGCCAGGCGCTGCCGGATTTCGCCGCGCTGGCCGAGCGCCCCGGCGAGCGCCTGCCGCAGGCCCTGCTGCGCAGCTCGACGTTCCTCCAGCAGCCGGTATTCAACCGCTACCACTCGGAAACCGAGCTGATGCGCTACCTGCGCAAGCTGGCGGACAAGGACCTGGCGCTGGACCGCAGCATGATCCCGCTGGGCTCCTGCACCATGAAGCTCAACGCCGCCAGCGAGATGATCCCGATCACCTGGGCCGAGTTCGGCAACCTGCATCCCTTCGCCCCGGCCGAGCAGAGCCAGGGCTACCGCCAGCTGACCGCCGACCTGGAGCGCATGCTCTGCGCCGCCACCGGCTACGACGCCATATCCCTGCAGCCCAACGCCGGCTCCCAGGGCGAGTACGCAGGCCTGCTGGCGATCCGCGCCTGGCACGCCAGTCGCGGCGAAGGCCAGCGCGACATCTGCCTGATCCCCGCCTCGGCCCACGGCACCAACCCGGCGACCGCCAGCATGGCCGGCCTGCGCGTGGTGGTGGTGGCCTGCGACGCCCTCGGCAACGTCGACATCGACGACCTGCGCGCCAAGGCCGAGCAGCACAGTGCGCAACTGGCCGCGCTGATGATCACCTACCCGTCGACCCACGGCGTGTTCGAGGAAGGCGTTCGTGAGAACTGTGCCCTCGTCCACCAGCACGGCGGCCAGGTGTACATCGACGGCGCCAACATGAACGCCATGGTCGGCCTGTGCGCCCCGGGGCAGTTCGGCGGCGACGTATCGCACCTCAACCTGCACAAGACCTTCTGCATTCCCCACGGCGGCGGCGGTCCGGGCGTTGGCCCGATCGGCGTCAAGGCGCACCTGGCGCCCTTCCTGCCCGGCCATGCGCAGCTCGAGCACAAGGCAGGCTCGGTCTGCGCCGCACCCTTCGGCAGCGCCAGCATCCTGCCGATCACCTGGATGTACATCAGCATGATGGGCGGCGCCGGTCTCCGCCAGGCCTCGCTGCTGGCGATCCTCAACGCCAACTACATCGCCAGTCGCCTGGAGCAGCACTACCCGGTGCTCTACACCGGCGAAAGCGGCCTGGTCGCCCACGAGTGCATCCTCGATCTGCGTCCGCTCAAAGTCAGCAGCGGCATCAGCGTCGACGACGTGGCCAAGCGCCTGATCGACTTCGGCTTCCACGCGCCGACCATGTCCTTCCCGGTAGGCGGCACCCTGATGATCGAGCCGACCGAGAGCGAGTCGAAGGAGGAGCTGGACCGCTTCTGCGACGCCATGATCGCCATCCGCGAAGAAATCCGCGCGGTGGAGAGCGGCGCGCTGGACAAGGACGACAACCCGCTGAAGAACGCGCCACACACTGCAGCCGAACTGGTCGGCGAATGGCGCCACCCGTACAGCCGCGAGCAGGCGGTGTACCCCAGCACCAGCCTGGTCGAGGCCAAGTACTGGCCGCCGGTGGCACGGGTCGACAACGTCTACGGCGACCGCAACCTGGTCTGTACCTGCCCCGCGCCGGAGGCCTACCAGGGCGCCTGACGACAACGCTCCGGCTCCCAGGCCAGGATCGGTGCCGGCTTCCGCTAGCTTTCCGGTCTATAAAAAGAATAATCAGGCCATTGCTGCGGGAGTCCACCTGTCGGCTTCCGCAGTCGGAGCTTCCGTCATGTCCCTCAGCGTGTTCGACCTGTTCAAGATCGGCATCGGCCCCTCCAGCTCGCACACCGTCGGCCCCATGCGGGCCGCGGCGCGCTTCGTCGAAGACCTGCGCCGCGACGACCTGCTGGCAACAACCGCCAGCGTCAAGGTGGAACTGTACGGCTCCCTCGGCGCCACCGGCAAAGGCCACGGCAGCGACAAGGCGGTGCTGCTCGGCCTGGAAGGCGAGCAGCCGGAGTGGGTCGATACCGACCGCATTCCCCAGCGCCTGGCGGCGATCCGCGCCAGCGGCGAGCTGCGGCTGCTCGGCGACCATCAGATCCGCTTCGTCGAGAAGGAGCACCTGGCGCTGATCCGCAAGGCCCTGCCCTACCACCCCAACGGCATGATCTTCCGCGCCTTCGATGCCGCCGGTCTGCAGACCCGCAGCCGCGAGTACTACTCGGTGGGCGGCGGCTTTGTGGTTGACGCCAGCACCGCCGGTGCCGACCGCCTCAAGGAGGACTGCACGCCGCTGCCCTATTCGTTCAAGACAGCAGGCGAACTACTGGCGCTGTGCGCCGAGCACGGTCTCTCGATCAGCGCGCTGATGCGCGTCAACGAGCAGGCCTGGCGCCCGGACAGCGAGACCCGCGCCGGCCTCTGGCGCATCTGGCAAGTGATGCAGGACTGCGTCGAGGCCGGCTGCCGCGGCGAGGGCATCCTGCCTGGCGGGCTCCAGGTCAGGCGCCGCGCCGCCGACCTGTATCGCCAGTTGAGGCACACCCCCAAGGGCAGCCAGAGCGATCCGCTGTCGGTGCTCGATTGGGTCAATCTCTACGCCCTGGCGGTGAATGAGGAGAACGCCAGCGGCGGCCGCGTGGTGACCGCCCCGACCAACGGCGCCGCCGGGATCATCCCGGCGATCCTGCACTACTACATGCGCTTCGTCCCCGGCGCCACGCGCGAGGGCGTCGAGCGCTTCCTGCTCACCGCCGCCGCCATCGGCATCCTCTACAAGGAGAATGCCTCGATCTCCGGCGCCGAGGTTGGCTGCCAGGGCGAGGTTGGCGTGGCCTGCTCGATGGCCGCCGGCGCGCTTTGCGAAGTGCTCGGCGGCACCCTGCAGCAAGTGGAGAATGCCGCCGAGATCGGCATGGAACACAACCTCGGCCTGACCTGCGATCCGGTCGGCGGGCTGGTCCAGGTGCCGTGCATCGAACGCAACGCCATGGGCGCGGTGAAGGCGATCAACGCCGCACGCATGGCCCTGCGTGGCGACGGTCGGCATTTCATCTCGCTGGACAGAGTGATCCGCACCATGCGCCAGACCGGCGCGGACATGAAGAGCAAGTACAAGGAAACCGCCCGCGGTGGGCTGGCGGTGAACATCATCGAATGCTGAGCCACGGACTCACCGCCGCACTCAAGCCATCCTGCAGACGCGAGCCGGCCCGCTCTCGCCTGCCTGAATCGACCTCGACCATTGCTGTATAGATCTGGAGTTCCTGCATGACTGCCTCAACCTTGGCAAAAACCCCGCTGCACGCCCTGCACCTCGAACTGGGCGCGCGCATGGTGCCCTTCGCCGGCTACGAGATGCCGGTGCAATACCCGCTGGGCGTGCTCAAGGAGCACCTGCACTGCCGCGACCAGGCCGGGCTGTTCGACGTATCGCACATGGGCCAGATCATCCTGCACGGCCCCGAAGCCGCCGCGGCCCTGGAAAGCCTGGTGCCGGTGGACATCCTCGACCTGCCGGTGGGCCTGCAGCGCTACGCGCTGTTCACCGACGACAACGGCGGCATCCTCGATGACCTGATGGTCGCCAACCTGGGCGACGACCGCCTATTCCTGGTGGTCAACGCCGCCTGCAAGGAGCAGGACCTGGCGCACCTGCGCCAGCACCTGGGCGCGCACTGCGAGATCGAATCGCTGTTCGAGTCACGCGCCCTGCTCGCCCTGCAGGGCATCAAGGCGGTGGATACGCTGGCGCGCCTGGCGCCGGAGGTGGCCCGGATGACCTTCATGAACATCACCGAAGTCAAGCTGCTCGGCAGCGACTGCTTCGTCAGCCGCTCCGGCTACACCGGCGAGGACGGTTTCGAGATTTCCGTGCCGGTCGAGCACGCCGAGCAGCTCGCCCGCGCCCTGCTCGCCGAGCCGGAAGTCCAGCCGATCGGCCTCGGCGCCCGCGACTCGCTGCGCTTGGAGGCCGGCCTGTGCCTGTACGGCCACGACATGAGCAGCGCCACCACGCCGGTCGAGGCCAGCCTGCAGTGGGCCATCTCCAAGGCGCGCCGCGAAGGCAGCGTGCGGGCCGGCGGCTTCCCCGGCGCCGCGCGGATCTTCGCCCAGCAAAAGGACGGCGTGGCCAGCCGGCGCGTCGGTCTGCTGCCGCAGGAGCGCGTGCCGGTGCGCGAAGGCGCGGAGATCGTCGATGCCGAAGGCGCGCCCATCGGCAAGGTCACCAGCGGCGGCTTCGGCCCGAGCCTCGGCGCGCCGGTGGCCATGGGCTACGTCGCCAGCAGCCATGCCGCCGAGGGCAGCCAGGTCTGGGCCATCGTCCGCGGCAAGCGAGTGGCGATGAAAGTCGCCAGGCCCCCCTTCGTGCCGCAGCGCTACTACCGCGGCTGAGCCCTGCCGTCCCTCTTCCGTCCGCGGGAGAGGGGCCGATTCGCCCACCATGGCGCCCACCATGGCGCCCGCCAGGCCGGCCGACTTCTCGGCTGGCCGCGAAGACCGCACGATCGCTACCCGAAGACTTCACGCTCACCGGCCAGCAGAAGCTGCCGCGAACCGACAGCCCGGACAAGACCGACGGCACCGCGCTTTTCACCCAGGACATCCGGCTGCCGGATATGCTGGTGGCCGCACCCGCCCATCCACCGCGCTTCGGTGCCACGCCATCGAAGATCGATGCGAGCAAGGCCAAGGTGGTGCCAGGTGTGGTCGCGGTGGTCGAGTATCCTGGCAGCGGGCACCGTTTCGCCGGCGTTGCCGTGCTGGCCAAGAACACCTGGGCGGCGCGCCGGGGGCGCGATGGGCTGCACGTGGAGTGGGACGAAAGCAAGGCTTTCCGCCTTGGCAGCGCAGAGATCTTCGCCCAGTACCGTGACCTGGCCGGCAAACCCGGTAAGGTCGCCTGCAACGAAGGCGATGCCGGCAAGGCGCTGGAGTTGGCGGCCAAGCGCATCGATGCCGATTTCGAGCTTCCCTATCTTGCCCATGCCTCAGCTTTCAAGGAGGGGGCGGATCGACAGCCCGGGTCATGAGCAGAGTCCCGCCTTCCAGACTAGGCAGGCTGCCTGCCGCCCAACGCTTGCGGGCGGAAACAGGCAGATCCTTCTATCGACGTCCCTCCCCTCAATGCCCGCCCAGATAGGCGCTGCGCACTTCCTGGTTGCCCAGCAGCTCTTCCCCCGTCCCTGACAGGCGGATCTGCCCGTTGACCATCACATAGCCACGGTCGGACAGCCTCAGCGCGTGGTTGGCATTCTGCTCCACCAGGAAGAGGGTCATGCCGCCGGCCGCCAGGTCGCAGAGGATCTGGAAGATCTGTTTGACCACGATCGGCGCCAGGCCCAGCGAGGGCTCGTCAAGCAGCAAGAGCCGCGGCCGGCTCATCAGCGCGCGGGCGATGGCGAGCATCTGCTGCTCGCCGCCGGAGAGGGTCATGGCGCGCTGGTTGCGCCGCTCCAGCAATCGCGGGAACAGCTCGAACATCCGCCGCAGATCCTCGTCGGCGTGCTGCATGCCGATGGGGATGGTGCCCATCAACAGGTTCTCCTCCACGCTCATGTCGGGGAACACCCGCCGCCCTTCCGGGGACTGGGCCACGCCGCTGGAGGCAACGTGGTGGGCGGATCGGTGGGTGATGTCCTCGCCGCGGTAAAGGATCTGCCCGGCGCTCGCGCGCGGCTGGCCGAAGATTGACATCAACAGGCTCGACTTGCCCGCGCCGTTGGCGCCGATCAGGCTGACCGTCTCGCCCTCGTCGACGTGCAGGCTGACCTCGCGCAGCGCCTGAATCGGCCCGTAGTGCAGGTCGACGTCACGAAATTCCAGCAACGGCACCGTCATGCCAGTTCCTCCTCGTCGGCACCCAGATAGGCGGCGATCACCTTGGGATCATGGCGGATCGCCGCTGGCGGTCCCTCGGCGATCAGCTCGCCATGGTCGAGCACCAGAATATGGTCGGAAATGCCCATCACCAGGCCCATGTCGTGCTCGATCAGCAGCACAGTGACTTCGTGCGCATCGCGCAGGGTACGGATGATGCGGCTGAGCGCGGTGGTCTCGGCCGGGTTGAGGCCGGCGGCCGGCTCGTCCAGGCAGAGGAGCTGCGGCTGGGTGCACATGGCCCTGGCGATCTCCAGGCGGCGCTGCTGGCCGTAGGACAGCTCGCCGGCCAGGCGGTTGGCGCAGTCCGTCAGATCGACCACCTCCAGCCAGTAGAAGGCGTGCTCCAGCGCCTGCTCCTCGGCACGGCGAAAGCCCCGGGTATTGAGGATGCCGGCCAGCAGGTTGCGGTTGACCCACAGGTGCTGGGCCACCAGCAGGTTCTCCAGCACCGACATCTCGCGGAACAGGCGGATGTTCTGGAAGGTGCGCGCCAGTCCGGCGCGGTTGACCAGGTGGGTGCCGCCGAACAGCTTGTAGCGCAGGCGGCTGGCGAAGCGCCGCGGGCTGACGAAGTCACCCGCCCGGAACGGCTCGCCGAGCACCTGCAGCACATCGGTAGTCCTGCCGCGAGTCGCGAGGCGGATGCGCCCGCCCGTGGCCCGGTAGAAGCCGGTCAGGCAGTTGAACACCGTGGTCTTGCCGGCGCCGTTGGGGCCGATCAGTGCGGTGATGGAGTGGCGGCGCACGCCCAGGCTGACGTCGTGGAGCGCGCGGATGCCGCCGAACTGCATGGACAGATGCTCGACGCTCAGAATCTCGTCGTCGCTCATGGTGCCACCCCTGGACGTTGCGCGAAGCCGCGGCGGCTGATGCGGATCAGCCCGCGCGGCCGCCAGATCATCATCAGCACCATGAGCATGCCGAACAGCAGCACCCGGTAGTCGGCGAAACTGCGGAGCAGCTCCGGCGCTACCGTCAGCACGAAGGCGGCTAGCACCACGCCGAGGGTCGAGCCCATGCCGCCGAGCACCACAATGGCGAGGATCAGCGCCGACTCGAAAAAGGTAAACGAGGTCGGGTTGACGAAGCCCTGGTAGCTGGCAAAAAACACCCCGGCCAGCCCGGCCGTGGAAGCGCCGAGCATGAACGCCGAGAGCTTGACCAGCACGTGGTTGAGCCCCATGGCGCGGCAGGCGATCTCATCCTCGCGCAGCGCCTCCCAGGCCCGGCCGATCGGCATGCGGATCAGCCGGCCCTTGACGTAGAGCACCAGCAGCACGGTGAGCAGCAGCACCGCGTAGATGAACAGGAACTTGACGTTGGGGTTGTAGGCGATGCCGAAGAACTCGTGGAACAGCACTCCGCCTTCTTTAGCTCGTCGGCCGAACTCCAGGCCGAGGAAGGTCGGCGCCGGCACCGACATGCCGTTCGGCCCGCCGGTGAAGGACAGCCAGTTGTTCAGCACCAGACGAATGATCTCGCCGAAGCCGAGGGTGACGATGGCCAGATAGTCGCCGTGCATGCGCAGCACCGGAAAGCCGAGCAGCGCCCCGGCCAGTGCCGCCATGAGCGCGGCCAGCGGCAGCACGCTCCAGAAGCCGAGGCCTAGGTATTCGTAGCCGAGCGCCAGGCCGTAGGCGCCGATGGCGTAGAAGGCCACGTAGCCCAGATCGAGCAGCCCGGCGAGGCCGACCACGATGTTCAGGCCAAGGCCGAGCAGCACGTAGATCAGACCGAGGATGATCACGGTGAGCAGGTACTTGCTGGCGAAGAACGGGAAGATCAGCGCCGCCAGCAGCACCAGCGGCAAAATCCAGCGCAGGTGCGAGCGGTGTTCTGGCGCCAGCACCCGCACGCCCGCGCTGCCGCCGTCGAGGCGCTGCAGCCAACTACGGCCGAAAGCGCTCTGCAGGAACAGGCTGAAGGAGAAGCGGCCGAGCATCACCGCACCGACCAGCCAGGCCAGACGTTCGGGCTGGAGGTTGAAGCTGTAGCCGTCGAGCACCACGCCGACGATGGGGCCGAACACCACCAGGGCGACCAACCCGACGAGAACGCTGTCCAGCAGCGGCTGGCGGATATCCAGGGAAGAATGCTCCGGCATGCTCATACCTTCGTCACCTGGGGCCGACCCAGGAGTCCTTGCGGTCGGAAGATCAGGATCAGCACCAGCAGCGAGAAGCTGAACACGTCCTTGTAGTCGGTGTTGACCATCCCGGAGAACTGCGCCTCGGCCACCCCGAGGATCAGGCCACCGAGCATGGCGCCGGGCAGCGAGCCGATGCCACCGAGCACCGCGGCGGTGAATGCCTTGATGCCGATGACGAAACCGACATAGAAATCGAAGGTGCCGTAGTTCATGGTGATCAGCACGCCGGCCAGCGCGGCCATGGCAGCGCCGATGACGAATACCCAGGAGATCACCCGGTCGGTGTCGATGCCGAGGATCTGCGCCATCTTGCGGTCCTGCTGGGTGGCGCGGCACATGCGACCGAGCCGGGTACAGTGGATCACCCAGGTCAGCGCAGCCATGCCGGCGAAGGCGGCGATCAGGATGAACACCTTGGTGTAGCTGATCTGCAGGAAGCCCTCACCGATGGGGAGGCGGAAGGCGCCGTCGAGCAGGGTCGGCACGCCCTGCTGGCGCGCGCCCTGGCTGATCTGCACGTAGTTCTGCAGGATCAGCGAGATACCGATGGCGCTGATCAAGGGCGCCAGGCGTGTGGAGTTGCGCAGCGGCCGGTAGGCGATGCGCTCGATCACCCAGCCGTACAGGCCGGTGACGCAGACCGTGAACAAGAGCGTGCCGAAAATCAGCAGCGGAAAGGATTCCACGCCGAAGAACGCCAACAGGGCCAGACCGATGGCCGAGAGGTAGGCGCTGATCATATACACCTCGCCGTGGGCGAAGTTGATCATGCCGATGATCCCGTAAACCATGGTGTAGCCAATGGCGATCAGGCCGTAGACCGCCCCGAGGGTCAGCCCGTTGATCAATTGTTGCAGGAAGATGCCGTCCAATGCGTAAGTCTCGTCTATGGGCGGTTCATGGAAAGAGGTAAAGCAGGACCTCGGAGATGTAGCGCCGTAGGGGGGAAAACGACCACAGGTCTTTTCCACCATCCGCGGTTCCGGCGGAAAACCGCTGCGCGGACTCTCCACCCTACGCCCAGCAGCCGAACAATGCATCGGCAGTAGGAGGATAACGGCGCAGCCTTATTCACCAAAGCGGTTACGGTGGAAAACCGCTGCGCGGATTTTCCACCGTACGGATTGTCTGAGCGGCTCGTCACTTTTGGTGATACTTGCCCTGGTCGTCCCACGCGTAGAGAACGTAGTCGCTGACCTTCAGGTCGCCCTTGGCATCCCATTCCTTCGTGCCCATCACAGTCGACACCGGATGGCTCTTCAGCCACTGGCCAGCCTTCTCCGCATCGGTTCCACCGACGGCGTTGAAGGCCGCGGCCAGGGCCTGCAGGGAAGCGTAGGCGTACAGGGTATAGCCCTCCGGCTCGTAGCCGCCGGCGCGCAGCTTCTCGACCAGCGCCTGGCCCTCGGGGATCTTGCGCGGGTCGGCGCCGAAGGTCATGAAGGTGCCCTTGACGTACTGCGGACCGCCGGCGGTGGTGACCAGCTCGTCGGTGACGATGCCGTCGCCGGACACGAATTGGGCGGTCAGGCCCTGCTCGCGCATCTGCCGCAGCAGCGGGCCGGCTTCGGTGTGCAGGCCGCCGAAGTAGACCACGTCGACGTTGGCGCCGCGCAGCTTGGTAACCAGCGCGTTGAAGTCCTTCTCGCCGCGGGTCAGGCCTTCGTAGAGCACCGCGGCGACGCCGCGCTTGCTCAGCTCGGCGCGCGCGGAATCGGCAATGCCCTGGCCGTAGGTGTCCTTGTCGTGGATGACCGCCACTCGCTGGCCCTTCAGGCTGTCGACGATGAAGTCGGCGGCGACCTGGCCCTGCTGGTCGTCGCGGCCGCACATGCGGAACATGCCGGTCAGGCCGCGCTCGGTGACCTGCGGGTTGGTCGAGCCGGGGGTGATGGTGAGGATGCCCGCCTCGTCGTACACCTCAGAGGCAGGGATGGTCGAGGAGGAACAGAAATGGCCGATCACCGCGGCGACCTTGTCCTGGTCGACCAGACGGTTGGCCACGAACACGGCCTGCTTCGGCTCGCAGGCGTCATCACCCTTGACCAGCTTGACCGGCTCGCCGTTGATACCGCCGGCGGCATTGATGTCGGCGGCGGCCTGGCTAGCGCCACGCCAGTACTGCTCGCCGAAGGCGGCATTGGGGCCGCTATGCGGGCCGGCCACGCCGATCAGCACATCGGCCCGGGCCACGGAGGACAAGCCCAGCGCAGCCGAGACCGCGAAAGCCAGGATGCCTTTTCTCATCATCATCATGAACTGGAGCTCCTTGTTATTGAAGGTATGGGGGAGTGACGTTTCGTTTCCAGCAGTGGGTACGCGAGAACGCCCGACCACGCGACACAGGCAAGCTGACAAACGCGTTGAAAGGCACACTCGTATGAGGGGTATACGAGTCACAGGTCAAGTTTAAACAATGACTTATGAACCGTCGACGGCGCACCGTCGGCCGTGCAGAGACTCGTCACCGGCTGCTCCGGCCATGCTCCCGGCCCCAGGCCAGCATAGCCTCCAACAGCGCACACAGCACACCACGGGTCGGTCCGGCCAGATCCTCGCGGTAGCGGAAGGGCTCCTGCTCCTCCATGTAGCGGCACTGGGTCAGCTCCAGCTGAACGGCGTGGATGCTCTCCTCTGGCCGCCCGTAGTGGCGGGTGATATAGCCGCCCTTGAAGCGCCAGTCGAGTACCCGGCTGTAGCCCTCGGCTGCCGCGCACACCGCCATGAGCCGCTCGGCCAGGCGCGGATCGCAGCTGGCGCCGGAGTTGGTGCCCAGGTTGAGGTCCGGCAGGCGGCCCTCGAACAGCCAGGGCACCTCGGCGCGGATCGAATGGGCGTCGAACAGCAGGGCGTAGCCGAACTCTGCCTTCAGCCGCGCCAGCTCGGCCGCCAGGGTTTCGTGGTAGGGCCGCCAGATGCGCTGCAGATATTCGGCTCGCTGCTCGGGGCCAGGCTCCCCGCCCGCCCGGAACAGCGGCAAGCCGTCGAGAAAGGTCGAGGGGAACAGCCCGGTGGTCGGCGTGTCGTACAGCGGCCGGTCGTCGGGCGGGCGGTTGAGATCCACCACATAGCGCGAATAGCGCCCCGCCAGCAGGCTTGCGCCCAGCCCGGCAGCGAAATCGTAGAGCCACGGCAGGTGCCAGTCGGTGTCCGGCAGGGCATGAGCGTGCGGCACCAGCGCGGTCTCCACTTCCGGCGTCAACTGAGTGCCAGCGTGGGGCACGCTGATCAGCAGTGGCACCCGACCGCGGGTGAACGTCATGACTTCATCCATGGCTGACCTCCTTTCCGTGAAAGACGACTCGCCTGGGTAGCTCGCCGCCCAGCCAGTAGGCCAGTTCGGCTGGGCGCTGGATGTCCCAGGCGACGAAATCCGCGTATTTGCCAACCTCCAGGCTACCATGGCTATCGGTCAGGCCAAGGGCGCGGGCCGCGTGCAGGGTGACCCCGGCCAGCGCCTCCTCCACGGTCAGGCCGAAGGAGGTGCAGGCCATGGCCAACATCAGGCGCAGCGACAGCACCGGCGCGGTGCCGGGGTTGAGGTCGCTGGCCAGCGCCATGGGCACGCCATGCCGGCGCAGCGCCTCGACCGGCGGCCGGCGGCTTTCATCGAGCAGGTAGAAGGCCGCCGGCAGCAGCACAGCCACCGTACCCGCCTCCGCCAGCGCGGCGACGTCCGCCTCGCCGGCGTACTCCAGGTGATCAGCGGACAGCGCCCGGTGGCGTGCCGCCAGACGCGTCCCGCCCAGCGCGGAAAGCTGCTCGGCGTGCAGCTTGACCGGCAGACCCAGGGCCGCGGCGGTCTCGAACAGTTGCTCGACCTGCGCCGGAGAAAAGGCCAAGTGCTCGCAGTAGGCGTCCACCGCATCCACCAACCCTTCTGCCACCAGCGCCGGGAGCATCTCGTCACAGATATGGACAATGTAGGCGTCGGCATGCCCAGCGTATTCCGCCGGCACGGCATGGGCAGCCAGGCAGGTCGTGCGCACCGTCAGCGGCAGGCGCTCGGCGAGCTGGCGGGCGACCCGCAGCAGCTTGCGCTCGCTGGGCAGGTCCAGGCCGTAGCCGGACTTCACCTCCAGGCAGGTCACCCCGTCGCGCAGCAGCTGGCGGACACGGCGCAGGGCGCTGTCCAGCAATTGCTCCTCGCTGGCCGCGCGGGTAGCCCGTACCGTGCTGGCGATGCCGCCGCCGTGGGCGGCGATCTCGGCGTAGCTGGCGCCTTCCAGGCGCAGCTCGAACTCGGCGCTGCGCTCGCCGGCGAACACCAGGTGGGTATGGCAGTCGATCAGCCCCGGCGTGACCCAGGCGCCGCCGAGGTCGACGGCCTCGCAATCGCCGGGCTGCAATGCGTCGCGCGGGCCGATCCAGGCAATTCGCTCGCCACGGACAAGGATCGCGGCGTCTTCGATGACCGAATAGCGGCCGCCCTTCATGGTGGCGGCGTGACAGTGGAACCAGCAGCGGGTGTCGGTCATTGCCCTTGTCCCCTTCGGCAGTCATGAGTCGGTCTGCAGGTCGGATGCACGGATTTCTCCCCTCTCCCATGCCTGGGAGAGGGGTCGGGGGAGAGGGAGATTGGCCGGCACCTGGCTCCCCTCTCCCCGGCCCTCTCCCCATCGGGGAGAGGGCGATGAAGGCGGGAGTGCTGTGATGATGCCCCCATCAGGAGTCCCCCACCATCGGCAACTTCAACCCCTGCTCGCGGGCGCACCGGATGGCCTCCGGGTAACCGGCGTCGGCGTGGCGCATAACCCCGCTGGCCGGGTCGTTGTGCAGGACCCGGGCGATCCGCGCCGCGGCCTCGTCCGTGCCGTCGCAGACGATCGCCATGCCGGCGTGCTGCGAATAGCCCATGCCGACACCGCCGCCATGATGCAGGGATACCCAGGTGGCGCCGCTCGCGGTGTTGAGCAGGGCGTTGAGCAGCGGCCAGTCGGACACCGCGTCCGAGCCGTCGCGCATGGCCTCGGTCTCGCGGTTGGGGCTGGCCACCGAGCCGGAGTCGAGATGGTCACGACCTATGACGATGGGTGCCTGCAGCTCGCCGCTTCTGACCATCTCGTTGAAGGCCAGGCCGAGCTTGGCGCGCTGGCCGAGGCCGACCCAGCAGATGCGCGCCGGCAGGCCCTGGAAGCGGATGCGCTCGCGGGCCATATCCAGCCAACGGTGCAGGTGCGGATCGTCGGGGATCAGCTCCTTGACCCTGGCGTCGGTGCGGTGGATATCCTCGGCCGCGCCGGACAATGCCACCCAGCGGAACGGGCCTACGCCGCGGCAGAACAGCGGGCGGATATAGGCCGGGACGAAGCCGGGAAAGTCGAAGGCATTCTCCACTCCCTCGTCCCGAGCCATCTGGCGGATATTGTTGCCGTAGTCGAATACCGGCACACCCAACTGCTGGAAGGCCAGCATGGCGCGCACGTGCTCGGCCATCGAGCGCTTGGCCGCCTTGATCGTCGCGACCGGCTCGCGCTTGGCGCGCTCGCGGTACTCGGTCCAGCTCCAGCCTCTCGGCAGGTAGCCGTTGAGCGGGTCGTGGGCGCTGGTCTGGTCGGTGACCAGGTCCGGCCGCACGCCGCGGCGCACCAGATCTGGAAGAATGTCCGCGGCGTTGCCGCAGAGGCCGACCGATAGCGCCCGGCCCTCGCCGGTGTAATGGGCGATGCGCGCCAGGGCGTCATCCAGATCACGCGCCTGCTCGTCCAGGTAGCCGGTGTTCAGGCGGAAGTCGATACGGCTCTGCTGGCATTCGACGAGCAGCGCGCTGGCCCCGGCCAGGGTTGCCGCCAGCGGCTGCGCGCCGCCCATGCCACCGAGCCCGGCACTGAGCAGCCAGCGCCCGCGCAGGTCGCCGCTATAGTGCTGGCGGCCGGCCTCGACGAAGGTCTCGTAGGTGCCCTGGACGATGCCCTGGCTGCCGATGTAGATCCAGCTGCCGGCGGTCATCTGCCCGTACATGGCCAGGCCCTTGGCGTCCAGTTCGTGGAAGTGCTCCCAGGTGGCCCAGTGCGGCACCAGGTTGGAGTTGGCGAGCAGCACCCGCGGCGCATCGCGGTGGGTGCGGAATACCCCCACCGGCTTGCCCGACTGGATCAGCAGGGTCTCGTCGTCCTCCAGGTTCTTCAGCGTCTCGACGATCCGGTCGAAGCACTCCCAGTTACGCGCCGCCCGACCGATGCCGCCATAGACCACCAGCTCCTTCGGGTTCTCCGCCACCTCGGGGTCGAGGTTGTTCATCAACAGGCGCAGCGGCGCCTCGCTCAGCCAGCTTCTGGCATTCAGCGTCGTGCCGCGCGGGGCGCGGATCTCGACGTCGCGGTACAGGTGGAAAGACTCGCTCATGGGGGCATCCTCGCGCTGCGCCGAACTTCCGGGCCTGCCACCAAGCATAGCCGCCACGGCCTGGCTCAACCGAAGCGGCGCGCCAGCCCCTCGGCCATGGCCTTGCGCTCCAGTTCCAAGGCTAGCTTTCGTGATCGACGTATTCGCCCGGTGCATCGTCGGCTGGAAGGTGTCAAGTTCGGCTCGGACGGATTTCGTACTTGATGCCCTGGAGCAGGCTCTGTACGCACGCCGTCCTGTTGATCGAGGCAGCTTGATCCACCATAGCGTCCGTGGAGTGCAGTATGTATCGATCCGCTATACCGAACGCCTGACCGAGGCCGGCATCGAGCCCTCGGTGGGCAGCGTGGGCGACTCCTACGATAACGCCCTGGTCGAGACCATCAACGGGCTGTACTCAGAGACAATTGGGTGATCCAGCGGATTGCATGCTTTTAAGGCATGCACATAGCTATCCTCCCCTGCAAGAATCGTTTGCCTACAGCTTTCCCACATCACACTCCCGAGGGCCGATCTCGTTGCCGCTGACCGACTGGGCGTTGCTGCAAGCGCTGCCGGCAAGCCCCAGACGACCAGTCACGAGCGAAGCCCCCCAGGTGTCTGCCCCTCTTTCCGGTAATGCTGCAACCACTCGGCCATGGACTTGTCTTCCAGCGCATAGGCACCCCGGCTGGCGCGCCAGACGAGCTCCTTGTCGCGCAGGGACTCTATTGCCGTCTGGATGGTTGTGGTGCTTGGTTGCACGTCGCTGCCCCATGCCTTGAGGATCTGGCCGACCTCCTGGACCGTCGCTTCCGAGTAAGGGGTGAAGGGCTGGTTCGCCAGCGAGCAGTTCGCCATGACCTCCAGCACCGCACGCTGGGGAAGGGTCAAGCCGTTGTAGCTGCTTTCGAACTCGGTCCACACGCCGGCACGCACCAGTTCCGCACCGTTGCGCAGCAGCTCCCCGAGGTTGCTGGCGGCGCCCAGTTCCAGGCTGACCTCCGCGATAATGGTGCGCAGTAGTTCCGGACGGCAGCCTACCAACTGGAAGGCCTCGCCAACGTCCCTGGGGTCGAACTGGTTGCCCGCAGCCAGGTTGGCGTTCAGGTGTTCGGTATAGGCCCGGGTGAAGTCGTCCCCGAGCAGCGGGAACGGGGTGACGCTGGAGCCGTAGAAGGGTTGCCTGGTGTTGAGCACCAGATGGGCCAGCTTGTCCCGGCTCGAGCCGGTGAACACCAGGCGCAGGCCGTCGCCGTCCTGTCCCTGGTTGAGCTCGTCCCGCGCCGCCTTGAGGCCGAACATAGCGTTGATGCCGGCTTCGGTGGTCAGGGCATGCTGGGCTTCGTCGATCACCAGGACGACCATCTGTCCGCAGGCCCGGTGGAGCAGCGTGAGTGCCTGGGCCAGTGTGGCCCCCTCGGGGAGCTGCGGCTTGCTGAAGTCCCAGGACAGGGTGTGGAGGATGTTGATTTTCTCGACCCCAATGGACTTGGCCAGCTTGCGCAAGCGGCCTTCGAACTTCACCAGGGCCTGGGCAATGGCGCTGGAGATCAGCATTGCCGGATCGGATTCCTTGTTGGCCCAGAGGTCGACGTAGACGGGGTACCAACCCCGCTCCAGGCATTCGGGAATGAGGTCTTCCCGCAGGAAGGTGCTCTTGCCGGTGCGGCGCGGTGCGGCCAGGAACAGCCCGGAGCTGTAGTCGGCCAGCCCCATGCCCGCCAGCCCATCGGCAATGGATCGGGCAAGGGCGCTTCGTCGGAACACAAATCCTCGGCTTGGCTTCATGGTTCTACCTTCGACAGACGAATTACCTGTAATTATCTAGTGATCTGTAATTTACAGTCGAAAGTATAATTCAGCGTAAAGGCATGTCGATCCCTCTTTATCGGGATCGGGCCCGCCCCCGGCAGCAGCCGATATGCGAGCTGCGCAATATGCCTCTTACCATTCCCCACGGTGGCATGGCGGCGCTCAAGCAGCAATAGACCGCCCACTCGCCCTCTGCGGCCCGCCGAGACCCTCGCCGGGCATGGCCGAACACGCGCTGCCGCCGGCCGGCCCACGCCCAAGGCTACACCGGCGGCAAGGAGATCCGCGCGACGTGCCAGATCAGCGCCGTCGCCGCGCCGCTGGCTGATCATTCATGATGGAACTGGAGAAAACACGGCTATTCCTTGCATTGCTCCTGCGAAGTGACGGATAGGGATTTGTTTCATCGACTGACCTGTCTTGCCGGGATTCATTCGTTGCCGTGTATCGTCTTGCGGATCACAGATACTGGGGCAAGATCGGTGAAAGAGTCGTACTTGGTGAAAACAATCAACTGTGTGCCGATGGGGCAATGTTATTTGAAAAAGCTATTGATCCCTGCCGTCGACGATTTTGTAGTGGCGAGCTCTATTGTCGAATGGCTCGGCAAGCTCTATAACTACATTTGAGATTCGGCAATACGGACCCTACTGAACGCAAAATATGATGAGTTGTCATTGTGATACATAAGCAATAACAATCCATGCCAGCATTGCTTTTATGTTTGAAAATTATAGAGAGTGAGAGTTGAAGCACGGGAAGGAAGATTTGAAACACATGTGATGTCCACCGCCAGGGATGGCCTCTTTCCCAAAGAGGTACTCCTATGCCTAGCCAAGAACAGGAACATAGCGGCACAGCTCGCATCCATGCGACCGACCTTGTCCGCCGCGCCCGTGATAACAAACGTGTTGCCCGGGAACTAGATCAGTTGAATCTGCACGATTTGGCCAATGACTTACGAGGATTTGCCGATAGCCAGCTACGCATGGCCAGAATGTGGCTGCCGCGCCGGAGAAATAGATATCTTGGCGGGCTTTGGCAACTTCGCTCTGTCGTTGGCGGGCGTCTATCAAGGAACTCCTTTCGGGAATAAAGAAGTCAAGCGCGCACCTGTGTGTATGTAGTGCAGGCAGCACAGACTTGTACAGCAAGTCTGGCGACTACTTCTTCAAGAGGGCGCTGTTCCTCGGTTTCTTGGTTTTGCGCCTGGAACAGCTCTCGGGATGGAGGCATGTATGTCCTCTCACCATACCTCTTTGTTGACATCCTCCCCGCCCTAAAGGACGGGGATTCCCACTGCTGGACGGCCATGCCCGGCCGTGAGAATGTTCCTGGCCGCGTTCACATCGCGGTCGTGCGTGACACCGCACGCACTGCAGGTCCACTCCCTTATTCCAAGTCCTGCGATACCTTTCGGCCGCGAATCGGGCAATGCGCCGCAATTCGAACAGGCTTGGGAGGTGTAGCGCTCGTCGACCACCTTGAACACGATACCTGCGTGAGCGCATTTGTAGTCCAGCATCGTCTTCAACTGGCCCCAGCCGGCATCGAGCACCGACTTGGCCATCCGGGTCTTCACGAGTTTCGTGGACGACACGTCGCCCACCAGGATTTCGCCGTACTGGTTCACCAGTTGCCGGGAAAACTTGTGCAGGGCATCCCGGCGCCGGTTGGCGATCCTGGCGTGGATCGCCCGGACGCGGGCCTTCTTGCCGGCCCTCTGGGCGATGGCCAGCTTCGCCTCCAGGTCGCGGTAGAAGCGGCCGTTCTCCAGCCGGATGCCGTCGCTGCAGGTGGCCACATCCTTGAGCCCCAGGTCGATGCCGACCGCCCCCTGCCCGAGCGACGGCTGTAGCTCGACCTCGACGACGACATTGAAGTACCAGCGGCCCCGCGCATCCTCGCTGAAGCTGCCCGAGCGGAACCGGTACCGGCCCAGACCGTGGCTGTCCCAGACCTTGAAGCGGTGGCCGTTGTGATAAATCTGTCCGTACTTCCATTGCGTGGCACCGGCTTTGAAGGGAATCCAGCCGAGCGAGCGCCGGACGCCGCCCGACCTGCGCCAGTTGAGCCTGGCTTTCCCGAACTGCTTGCGCCGGGTGACATATTCCCGCGACACCTCTTGCAGCGTCTGGGAATGGAGCCCCAGCTCTTTGCTGGAGCCCTTGGTGTAGCGGTCCATATCGTAGGCGGACAGAAACAGACCGCGCTCTCGAATGGCTCGGGAGCTGAGTTCGTTCAGGTAGTTCCAGGCGAGATTGACGCTGCGGGCCATCTGCCGGAGCAGCGGCGCATGCTTGTCTCGAACGCGAACCTTGAGGGTCTTGGTGTGCTTCATGCGGCCAGGTTGCCATGGAGTTGGGGAAACCCAAGGGTCGCTTCGCGACCCGCGCTCTACATCCCCGCACTAAAAGTACGGGGCTTTCCGCTCATTCCCGGTAATCCCCCCCGACTCCCCATCAATTTGATGGGCTGACTGGAGGCCGCCAGGCCGTCGGAAACATACGGCAATCAAGCAAGCACCCCGCCCAGGATCAGGAGCGACAATGCCTGCCTACTCTGTGGCAGGCAGAGTTACGGACATGGAGGCTTCATTACTACCGCCAAAGCGATTCACGGCCCCGACAGAGTCAACAGCTATTGCGGCCATTCACTCTGGGCTCAGAGGTTGTGAAAAATTCAAGCGGCTGCTGCGCCCCCCTTCAAAACAGCCGCTAAAACGTTGCGCTACGTGAAAAGTAAGACCATTTGGCTCATAAACTCTCCCGCTTTTCACATGGCACGCCTTTTTGAAGGGGATTGGAGAGGCTCTCACGGCACTGTTCGATTTTTTCACAACCTCTCAGCCGATCCCTGGGGAGGTTCAGTGAGCGAACGCGGCGACATCATCCTCTGCCGGCGTACCCAGTCAGCTCGAAATCTCATGCAGGTAGTCGATGACCTCCTGCGAGCTGATCTTGAGAAAGACGAAGGTCACCGCCTGGAACACCACGATCGAGAAGATGACGCTCAGATAGACGCTCAAGGTTGTGCCGAACAGAAAGCCGACTCCTGCCAGCAGCCCGATATTCGACGCAATGAACGCCGCGCCGACGAGGGTGCCCAGAAAGGTGGCCGCCCCGTATGACAGCAGCACAGAGAGGAACAGGCCGAGGATTGCAATGACTCGCCGCTTGGGATTTTCCACTAGAAAGGCGACCCGGACGATCAAAATCGGCGCGGCGATGAAGGACGCGAGCACTTTGACCGGGTGACTGGCGATCCTGCGGAACACCTCGCCGATTCGCCCCTTCTCGTTCGCGGTATCCCTGACCAGTGCAGAAATCCCGCTCTCCAATACCTCACCGGCAGCTTTTCCGAACATTACGATTCCCCTTGCGGCGCTAGGCTGGGTGGCCTCGGATTGTCACACCTGCGCAATGGTAGCGCAGTGGATGAAGCTGAGGGGCTCCCGGAGGTTCGCCTGAGCCGCGACCTGCTGGAGCGGATTTCCAACCTGATGGGCATCCACAAATCGCTGCGCATCCTGTTCGGGGACTCACCCTCCGCCTACGACTGGGTCAAGCGCCCGAACAAGGCCGCCCCCTTCAACGGCGATACGGCGCTGCAGCGGATGCTGGCCGGGTCGCTGGTCGATCTGTCGGACGTGAATCACTATCTGGCGGCGCAGCGGGGATAGGGAATGGACCAGGTCATCCCTGCCTGGCAGGCTCACCGGCTGGTCGCCAGCCACTTTCCGCCCATTAGCGTGTTCGAGGACACCCTGGACCCTGCCGACCTGGAGATCGCCTTCAAGATCGAGGCACTGACCAACGACCGGCTGCGCGAGGAGGCTGGCGAGATCAACCTGGTCGTGCCCGAGGATCGGGTCTCCGGCTCCGGCTCGAGGCCGGTCATGGCGGCCTTCACCCATATCGGCAGTCCGAGCCGCTTCACCGACGGCAGCTACGGGGTCTACTACGCGGCCGACAGCCTCGAGGCGGCCATCGCGGAAACCCAGTTCCACCGCGCACGCTTTCTCTCCGCCACGAATCAGCCCAGCCTGGAGCTGACCATGCGCTGCTACCTCAGCGAGATCGCCCGGCCGCTGGTGGACATTCGCGCCAGCGACCCCGGACTCTACAACCCCGATCCCCAGCACTACGGCCCGGCCCAGATCTTCGCCGCCCAGCTGCGCCTGGAAGGCATCTGGGGCCTGCTCTACGGCTGCGTGCGCCGATCGGGGGCCGAATGCGTGGCGCTATTCCGCTCGCCCGGACGACGGGAGCCGTCCTGTCCTCTCTTCTGCGCTTGCTGATTACCTCCGTAGGAGCCAGCTTGTTTGGGGGTGTGATGAACAGTTTTATCTCGCCTTACTATTTCCGATTTGTGGAAACATGCGGTCGAAGTTCGGCTCTGGTAGTTCGCCCCAGCCCCTTGCCCGTCTGATATTCACTGGTGGGCATCGACACTAGCCATGGCAATCCGGTTTGGCCTCTCAGATCATTTCCGATTTACGGAAAAAGGCCGATCCAAGGCCAAGCGAGCGCAGCAATAAATGCTGGACCGCGCAGGAGGCCTGGATACTTGCTCCTTCACACCCTGGAAGGAGCTGCCATGTCTTCCCGAAGCATCGCCGTCCTGCTGCTGTCCCTCACGGTGCCAGAGTGACACCGCCGCCTACGGGTATATCCTCAATGCCAGCGTCGGCCCGCACACCGCCGGCCTGGCCTGATGGCTTGCGGAGTAGACGGCGCAGGAGTGCGAGCGCCACCGGCGCGGGCAGACCCGTCGGTTTATGGCAGGCTGCCGTAGGAATGGTACAAGCGCGTAGCGCCGGGACTACCGCTCGTCGGAACACCCGAGGAGGAAAGTTTTTCAGGCCTTTTTCATGGAACTTTCACAATTGTTGGCGCAACATGACTGCAGCTGAAGGATCAGCACCATCGTGTGATAGCCCACTGTTATATTGGTGGGCTTTTTCTTGCCCTCTCCTGCTCTCCACCGTGATCTGGCCTACTGTTGGCCGCACTCCCCCGCTCCTCCATGCCGCCCCTTCAACCCGCACCGTCCGCGCCGCTCGGCGGCCTTTCGTAGAACTCCCGAGCCGTGACAAGGCATGACTGTCAAGATCCGATTCGCCAGAGGATTTCCGATTTACGGAAAGCCAGCCGGATGGACACGGCAAGACGCGTCTCGCCAGGTTGCTGCGCAGCCCGGCTCATTCCTGTGTGGCGGCCTTCGACAACGCTCCGGTTTTTCGCCTATATAGAAACAAGCCTCTCTGCAGGATGCCCCCATGCCTTCCACCCTGCTTCTTCGTCCCGGCCTGCTCGACCTGGACGCCCTGCGTGCTCTTTATTGGGATCGGGCAGCAATCGACCTCGATCCGGCCTGCCGAGCCGAGGTCGAGGCCAGCGCACACAGCGTCGCGGCGATCCTCGCCAGTCAACGCACCGTGTATGGCATCAACACCGGCTTCGGCCTGCTGGCGCGCACCTCGATCTCGGCAGACTCCCTCACCGCCCTGCAGCGCAATCTGGTGCTCTCTCACTGCACCGGCACCGGGCCACTGCTGGACGACGCCAGCGTCGGGCTGATTCTGGCGTTGAAGATCGCCTCCCTGGCGCGCGGCTACTCCGGGGTCGGCTGGGCGATGATCGAGGCGCTGCTGAAGCTCTACGAAGCGCAGGTCTATCCGTGCATCCCGTCCCAGGGCTCGGTGGGCGCATCCGGCGATCTCGCCCCGCTGGCCCATCTGGCCGCGACGCTGCTCGGCGTCGGTCAGGTGCGCCATGCGGGCCGGCTGCTGGAGGCCGCCGAAGGGCTGGCCATCGCCGGCCTGCAGCCTCTGACCCTAGGCCCCAAGGAGGGCCTGGCGCTGCTCAACGGCACCCAGGTGTCCACTGCCCTGGCACTGCGCGGGCTGTTCGCCGCGGAACGGCTGTTCGGCGCCGCGGTGGTCGCAGGCAGTCTCAGCGTCGAGGCACTGAAGGGCTCCTTCGTGCCTTTCGATGCGCGCATTCAAGCGGTACGCGGCCAGCCGGGACAGATCGCCGTGGCCGCGCTGTATCGCGAGCTGCTCCACGACAGCGCGATCAACCGCTCCCACGCCCACTGCAAACGGGTCCAGGACCCCTACTCGCTGCGCTGCCAGCCGCAAGTGATGGGCGCCTGCCTGGACCACCTGCGCTTTGCCGCCGGGGTGTTCCTGTGCGAGGCCAACGCGGTGTCGGACAACCCGCTGGTATTCGCCAACGACGCCGAGGTGCTTTCCGGCGGCAACTTCCATGCCGAACCGGTGGCCATGGCCGCCGATGTGCTGGCCCTGGCCATCGCCGAGATCGGCGCCCTCTCCGAGCGGCGCATCGCCCTGCTGGTCGATCCGGCGCTGTCCGGCCTGCCGGCCTTTCTGGTCAAGGAAGGCGGGCTGAACTCCGGCTTCATGATCGCCCACGTCACTGCCGCATCCCTCGCCTTGGAGAACAAGAGCCTGGCCCACCCGGCCTCGGTGGATAGCCTGCCGACCTCGGCCGGCCAGGAGGATCACGTGTCCATGGCCACCTTCGCCGCCCGCCGCCTGCAGGACATGGTCGGCAACGCCTCGGCGGTAGTCGCTCTCGAGCTGCTGGCCGCCGCCCAGGGGGTGGACTTCCATGCGCCGCTCTCCACCTCGCCGCAGCTGGGCGAAGTCATGGCGCTGATCCGCAGTCGGGTGGCGCACTACGAGCAGGACCGTTATTTTGCCCCGGACATCACTACCGCGCGGGTCTGGGTCGAGGGCGGTGCCTTCGAGCGCTGGGTGCCCTGCGCCCGCCTTTACCCCTGAGCGCCGATCCCGCCATGACCATTCTGTTCGCCGAACGCGCCCTGCTGCCGGGCGGCTGGGCGCGAGACGTGCGCCTGGGCATCTCCGAAGCCGGCCTGCTCGAACGGATCGAGCCCGGTGCCCGCGCCGAGGGCGCCGAACGCCTGGGCGGGCCGCTCCTGCCCGGCATGCCGAACCTGCACTCCCACGCCTTTCAACGCACCATGGCCGGCCTCGCCGAGGTCGCCGGCAGCGCCGAGGACAGCTTCTGGTCCTGGCGTGAGCTGATGTACCGACTGGTCGCCCGGCTTGATCCCGAGCAGTTGGAAACCATCGCCCGCCAGCTCTACATCGAACTGCTCAAGGCCGGCTATAGCAGCGTCGCCGAGTTCCACTACCTGCACCACGACCGTGACGGCCGGCCCTACGCCGACCCGGCCGAGCTGTCCCTGCGCCTCGCCCGCGCCGCCCGGGAAGCCGGCATCGGCCTGACCCTTGTGCCGGTGCTCTACAGCCATGCGGGCTTCGGCGGCCAGCCACCGGGTGCGGGGCAGCAGCGTTTCCTCCTCAGCGAGGACGGCTATCTCGACCTGCTGGCGCGCCTGCGGCCGGCGCTGGAGCAGGCCGGTCAGCGCCTGGGGCTGGGCTTTCACTCCCTGCGCGCTGTCCGCCCCGGGCAGATCGCCCAGGTGCTGACCGCCAGTCCGGTTGACGCCCCGATCCATCTGCATATCGCCGAGCAGCAGAAGGAAGTTGATGACTGCCTGGCCTGGAGCGGCCGGCGGCCGCTGCAGTGGCTGTTCGAGCATTGCCCGGTCGACACCCGCTGGTGCCTGGTGCACGCCACCCAGGCGCAGCCGGACGAGCTCGCCCGGCTGGCCGCAAGCGGCGCCGTCGCCGGCCTCTGCCCCACCACCGAGGCCAACCTTGGCGACGGCCTGTTCCCGGCCAGCGACTACCTGGCCTTGGGCGGGCGCTTCGGCATCGGTTCGGACAGCCAGGTGTCGGTCAGCCCGGTCGAGGAGCTGCGCTGGCTGGAATACGGCCAGCGCCTGCGCGACCACCGGCGCAACCGCCTGGCCTGCGCCGAGCGGCCGGCGGTCGGCGCCGCGCTCTACCAGGCGGCCCTGACTGGCGGCGCCCAGGCCCTGGGGCAGCCGGTCGGCGCACTGAAGGTCGGCCGGCGCGCCGACCTGCTGGTGCTGGACGGCGCCGATCCCTATCTGGCGAGCAGCGAGGGCGATCAGCTACTCAACCGCTGGCTGTTCGCCGGCGGCGACCGCCAGGTCCGCGACCTCATGGTCGCCGGGCGCTGGGTGGTGCGCGAAGGCCGCCATGCGGACGAGGAACGCACAGCCCGCGCCTTCGCCGGGGTGCTGGCAATGCTCCTGGCAGTTCCCTGATCGCCAACAGGAAAGCAGCCCGACATGGCCGGCAGCAGTCGGCCAAAAGCGGGCTTACCCGGCTCGCCCGAATTGGGTGGGAGGACGCCCAGACCGCACCGGTACCTGACATTCGCGACACATTGATCTTTGCGACCTTTTCGGGCAAAACCCACCCTCGATCAAGACTGTCGATTGGACTCGGGGCGGTTCCCATCCCGTTCCTGGTGTGGATAAAAATGCCGATCCGCGGCCGTGTCGGATTATTCATTCGCGCTACCACACCACAGTTAGTGGGGGGCTTCGTCGTCACTATTTCCGTCTTGAAGGGGTTGCTCGCCTGGCAGGAGAACATCTTGCGGTTCCGCTTCGAATTGGGCCGGCCGCGTAACGGTGTTGGCAAGACTTCTCTCGATTTGTCCAGATATGTAGTAGACCCCTGCCAGCACCCCCGTGTCGGGGTTCCGCATCAAATCAAGCCACTCCTCGTCAAAGGCGGCATTCAGGCTTTTCCGAAGCTGCGCCTCCATTTCCGGCCGTTCTTTTTCGCGCACGATGGAGGTGAAACCCGCCGCTCCCAGGGAAATCACCATGCCTGCTGCCCGGCCGACCGCAGCTGCGACAGAGCTTGCGACACCGCTGGTGGCGAGTTCGGTCGCCAGTCTTTCGCTGGTCCGTTTCGCTACTGACGATATGCCTGCGTCCGATGACCAGGTTCCCGCGCCACCAGGGGCATTGTGGATTCGAGCGACCAGGGCCACATAAGCCGGCAGTCTGCCGATCGGGTCCGCGTGGACAATCTGGTAGAGCGAAGCGCTGTGGGTGGGGGGAGGCGCCAGCGCGATCGCTGGAATGCCTTTGAGCCGGCGGTAGAATTGATCCGGAGGTACACCGTAGCGCTGCGGGATTCTCTGGAGCTGCTCACCGAGGAGCCAGACGTAGAGTTTCGTCGCCTGCTCCATGACCCGGTCGGGATCGATCTCCTTGGCGACTGGTTCCAGCACTTGCTCGTGATATTGCTCCTGCAGATAGATAGCCAGGCGCTCTACGGTCGGTTCTTTCTCTCCCCCTGCGTTCAGCTTGTACCAGGTCACCTTCATGGTCAGCCATTGCCGGGTCCAGTAGCTGGAAAACCACGGAATGAAGTCCGTATCGGTGCGCTGGTAGACGAGGCCCCTCCAGCTCTGCATGGCGTGGTGTGCGTGATTCGTGGCCTGCTTTTTCGCGTCTAGCGACACGGCGACTATGTCGCGATCGATCTGCCGCCACGTACTTTCTGGAATCACAACCGGCGGAGGCAACTTGGGGGTGCGGTCTGGAGTGGCGCACCCCGCCAGCGCCACCATCAAGACGACGATCAGGGAGCGCAGATTCAACATCGCGGGCCCCTCGAACAGATTCGACAGCGGTAACCTACCCGCCTCGGATATGTTTCAACCGAGTCCTTCACACTGCTCATACGGGTTTGATTGCTCCGCAGACCTCAATGGGCTGCTCTCTCCTTCCTAATTGCATGTGGCGCCTTCGCAGTTTTGCCAGCCCTCTCTCCAACGGAACGTCCAGCACGTCCGACCAAAGTGCCGTGAGTATAGGTAGCGAAAACGGGATCAAGAAAATCCAGCGAGAAGGTACGGATTCGGCTCGCACCGGGGGCAGGCTGTTGAAGAAGGTGTTCGAGAATTTATATATTTCTCATTGACTGGAAAGGCCGAACACTCGTCGGCCTTCTTCCGGAGAGAGATGACCGCTTCAAGTCGGTAAGCGGGCGCTGAGTCCTCGTAGGATCGAATGACGGAATCGGTCGACTGCTACCAGTCGTGAACGGCAGCAGTTGGCCGATCTCGACGGGCAGGGACGACGGTCAAGTCGGAGCAGTCCATGCAATTGCTCACCGAGCTTCCTGGCAAGTTTCCAGCCGGATACACAGCATGGGCACGAGAGGATCAAGCGCCGACTCGCTGAATCCGTGATGCCGATAGAAAGACCGCGCCCGTTCGTTCAGGGCATGAACCAGCAGGGCACGGATACCGACCTCCTGAGCCAGTCGCACGGTGCGCAGTACGGCATTCCTCAGCAAATCGGCGCCCAGCCCCATTCCCGGCCAATGGCTGTCGTCCGCCAGGCGCCCCAGGACCATGACCGGAACGGGATCGGGATCGGGATCGGGATCGGGATCGGGATCGGGATCGGGATCGGGATCGGGATCGGGATCGGGATCGGGCATGTTGCGCCGGATCGAACTCGATATGCTCGCATGATCCACCGCGCCCGCCGCAAGGGAGTAGTAGCCGCAAATGACCTGGCCTTCTAGGCAGCCGTCCATACATCGTCAACACACTGCCTCCAGCCGGGAGACCAGCGGACATGGAAAGATCCGTCCGCCTGCGCGATCGCCGGCGGTCATAGATAGAAAAATGAAATCACCCCGACAAGTTCAATCGATTAGGCAAAATGCTCCTCACATCGTAAGGTTGCACCCATCAAAGTTCTCCACCCCATCGAGGAGTCGAAACCTATGTTGGACGCTACCCTTAAGACCCAGTTGAAGGCCTACCTGGAGAGGGTCACCCTGCCCTTCGAGATCGTCGCCTCCCTCGACGAGGGCGCCAAATCCCAGGAGATGCTCGGCCTGCTGCAGGACATCCAGGGCCTGTGCGACAAGATCACCCTGCGCACCGACGGCAAGGATGCGCGCGTCCCGTCCTTCTCCCTCGAGCGGCCAAGCGCGGACATTTCCCTGCGCTTCGCCGGTATCCCCATGGGCCACGAGTTCACCTCGCTGGTGCTGGCGCTGCTGCAGGTCGGCGGCTATCCGTCCAAGGCCAGCGAGGATGCCATCGCGCAGATCAAGGGCCTCGAGGGCGAATACCGCTTCGAGACCTACTTCTCGCTGTCCTGCCAGAACTGCCCGGACATCATCCAGGCGCTGAACCTGATGGCGGTGCTCAACCCCCGGGTCAGCCACGTCGCCATCGACGGCGCGCTGTTCCAGGGCGAGGTCGAACAGCGCCAGATCATGGCCGTACCGACCATCTACCTGAACGGCGAGCTGTTCGGCCAGGGCCGCATGGAGCTCGAGCAGATCCTCGCCAAGCTCGACACCGGCGCTGCCGCCCGCGACGCCGAGAAGCTCAACGCCAAGGAAGCCTTCGACGTGCTGGTGATCGGCGGCGGCCCGGCCGGCGCCTCGGCGGCCATCTACGCCGCGCGCAAGGGCATCCGCACTGGCGTGGCAGCCGAGCGCTTCGGCGGCCAGGTGCTGGACACCATGGCCATCGAGAACTTCATCTCCGTGCAGGAGACCGAAGGCCCGAAACTCGCCCGCGCCCTGGAAGAGCACGTCAAGCAGTACGAGGTCGACATCATGAACCTGCAGCGCGCGGTCAAGCTGGCCCCGGCCGCCGCCAAGGGCGGTCTGCATGAGGTGCGTTTCGAGTCCGGCGCGGCGCTCAAGGCCAAGACCGTGATCCTCGCCACCGGCGCCCGCTACCGCGCCCTCGGCGTGCCCGGCGAGCAGGAATACCGCGCCAAGGGCGTGGCCTACTGCCCGCACTGCGACGGCCCGCTGTTCAAGGGCAAGCGCGTGGCGGTGATCGGCGGCGGCAACTCCGGCGTCGAAGCGGCCATCGACCTGGCTGGCATCGTCGCCCACGTCACCCTGCTGACCCACGGCGAGAAGCTGCGCGCCGACGCGGTGCTGCAGCGCAAACTGCACAGTCTGCCGAACGTCACCGTGCTGCTCAACGCGCCGATCGCCGAAGTCACCGGCGACGGCCAAAAGGTCAACGGCCTGGTCTACAAGGACCGCGCCAGCGATGAGGCGCACCGCATCGAGCTGGAAGGCGTCTTCGTGCAGATCGGTCTACTGCCGAACACCGAGTGGCTGAAGGGCAGCATCGAGCTCACCGAACGCGGCGAAATCATCACCGATGCCCACGGCACCACCACGGTGCCCGGCGTGTTCGCCGCCGGCGATGCCACCACTGTGCCCTACAAGCAGATCGTCATCGCCATGGGCGACGGCGCCAAGGCCTCGCTGGGTGCCTTCGACCACCTGATCCGCAGCTCGGCACCGGCCTGACGGCCGGCCTTCAAGGGAGTGACCATGGATTTTGTGGCTGGCGATTACTCAAGCGATGGCGCCTTTCCGTAGGCGCCCCCCTGCCTTTCCGAAGGCAACTACTACCCGCTTGGCTCACGCGCGCCTAGTGGCCTGTGCGGTTGATTGGTTAACTCAAGTTCGGATGCCGGGGTTTGCCGCCGCGACGAGTCATAGCAGGGCTATGGCGAGGAGCGGCAACGCAGTATCGGAGCCTCGGGCGCCGAAATTGATTATTAAAAAGGCCCTTGAATAGGCTCCCGAAAGGGCCATAGAGACCGCTAAAGACCGGGATCTACGGAAAATCTATTCTTGGGCCGGATTATTAACCCGGCAATCAAATACCCAATCTAAGTGGCATAACGCACCGACGCATGCTGGAAATAGGCAACTACCCGCTCCGGGGTTTTGGCCAGCCAGCTCAT
>NZ_BAAGYK010000013.1:0-82722 GCF_054779355.1 Azotobacter armeniacus | reverse complement strand
CAGGGTTGTCTCGATCGATGCAGTTGTCATCCGGTCTCTCCCAGGCAAGGGAATACATCAAGCAAGGCAGATGAAGGCTAAATATGCAACTGTAGTGCTAGGGCGATTATCGGCTTGTTCTGCCGCTTGGGGCAGTCGTAGCATTGGGGCCCGCTTTGCAATCCCCCAACAACAACGAACAAGAGTGAGTATTTGGTCCCGAAAAGTAATGGTTTATGGTACGAACCTCTTTCGGAGGAAGAGCCATGGCTCAAGTTCTTCACCAACGCGCCACGACCACGCACGCCATCCGAGCTGAACTACAGCGATCACAGGATTCGATCGCGACGCTGAGCAAGCGCTACAACCTCAACCCCAAGACGGTGCGCAAGTGGCGCAACCGTGACACGGTCGAGGACGCGCCCATGGGACCGAGCGCTCCTCGCTCCACTTCCCTGACGCCGCTACAGGAAGCCGCAGTCCTGGCGTTCCGGCAAAAGACGCTGCTGCCTCTGGACGATTGCCTGCATGCGCTGCAACGGGCCATCCCCATGCTGACCCGCTCGAGCCTGCACCGACTCCTCAAGCGCCATGGCGTAAGCCAGCTGCCTCGCTCGACCGAGCCTTCCCGCGGGAAGAAGCCCTTCAAGCGCTATCCGCTGGGCTATCTGCACATCGACATCACCGAGACACGAACAGCCGAAGGTAAGGCCTATCTCTTCATCGCCATCGACCGGACCTCGAAATTCATCCATGCCCAGCTGTACGAGCAGATGATGCGAAAGACTGCTGTCGACTTCCTGCAAGCCACCCTGAAAGCCTTGCCTTATCGAATCCACAGCCTACTGACCGATAACGGCATCCCGTTCGCCAAAAAAGCCGGGACCGAGGCCTACAGGGCACATCCCTTCGATGCGCTCTGTCACCGGCACGGCATCGAGCATCGCCTGACCCAGTCCTTCCATCCCTGGACCAGCGGCCAGGTCGAGTGCATGAACCGGATGATCAAGGAGGCCACGACCCAGGCGTTTCACTACACCTCGCTCGAGCAGCTGCAAGCCCATCTAAAGGACTACCTATGGGCGTACAACAGCGCTTGTCCTTTGAGGGCCCTGAAGGGACATACACCGGTTGGATTTATCCTGGAGCAGTGGCATAGAGATCCGTATCCCTTCAAAAGCGATCCGAACCATTACTTCCCGGGAGCAAACACCTAGTGGCCTGTTTGGTTGATTCGATGAGTCAATTTCGGTGCCCGGGGCTCCGATACTGCGCTCCACTCCTCGCTATAGCCCAGCCATGACTCGTCGCGGCGCCTTGTCTCGAAACCCCGGTCATCCGAACTTGAGTTAACCAATCAACCGCACAGGCCACTGGCAACGAGAACATCAATGGCCTGATTCGCCAGTACCCGCCCACGGGCACGGACCTGCCGGTCCACACCCCGGAACAGTTGGATGCTATTGCCTACCGGCTGAACATCCGGCCGCGCAAACGCTCCAACTTCAAGTGTCCGATCGAAGTGATGACGGAAGTCATGGCGATGCAGCATGAAGCGCCCGCTTCCACCCAGTAACCGTGTTGCACTCAGCTTCTGCAGCGGCCCAATGCCCGTATCTTGCGATATGGGCATTGTCCTCATCCGCTCGGCGGACTGCCAGGTTTTCACGCAGTCTGAATAGTGCGCCGTGCCACAGGCCTCCATCAGCCACTCGACCTGCTTAGCCTGCTCCTGTATATGTCGACGAAATGCCTCACGCTTCAGCCGCCTGCGCTGACTCACCTGACCGGCAAGGACGCTCTCGGCAACCTGGTAAACGGACTTGGCCAGATCCACCGCAATCTGCTTGTGCATCGCTGAAACTCTCCGAACGCCACTCACGGCACCGCTGGCGCTGGTAAGTGTGGTGCAGGGAAGAGCCCATTACAGCCTTCCAGCGGACCGTCAAAAGCTGCGCTTTTGCCGACCGCTGAGCTCAAATGTTGGGCGTCGTCACGGAAGGTTGCATCTCGCTATCCGCACATCAGTGCCTGGCTAGGCCGAGTGCAAGCCATTCCTGGGTGGGCTGACCCGTATGACGTCCTGCCCGGTGAACGCATAGCACCAAAGTGGTAACGCGAAGGTGAGGCCCAACCCTTCCATCGAGCAGGCACGCTCTGGTCTGCGGCCTCTGCCTCTGCATGCCGCTCATGTCAAATGTTATGCAGAAGGAGGCGGTGGTGTTCATTAGCGAAACAGAAAGGATGCTGATTAGGCCGTTGTCATTGGACGATGTACCCTCGCTGGCAGAGATCCTTAGCGATCCAGAAGTCATGAAGCACTCGGTTCGCGGTGTTTGTGATGAGGCCGCGACTCGTAGGTTTATCGAGTGGTGCTTGGCTTGTTACGAGTCGCACGGGGTTGGCCCATGGGCTCTTGTCGAAAAGGAGTCGCGGGCTCTTATCGGATTCTGTGGGGTAGGTCCCGAATTCGTTGGCGACGTAGAAGAAATCAACCTTGGATATCGTTTGGCCCAACGGTATTGGGGGGCTGGCTTCGCCACCGAGGCAGCGTGCGCTGCATTGGCTTTTGCGTTCAGTGAGAAAGCGTTCCGGTCGGTAGTCGTAATAGTTGAGCCTGAGCACGGGGCATCCATGCGAGTCGTAGAGAAGGCCGGATTTTGTAGCTTCCAGAATGTTCAGTTTTACGGGCGCGAAGTGCGGTTGTACCGAATGACTCGTGACGAATGGAGTGCATTGGGCGGTTGCAGGAGCTGAGTACAGCATGGTTACTGGATTGAAGCGGGCGCATCATGCTGCATCGCCATGACTTCCGTCATCACTTCGGACACTTGAACTTGAAGCGTTTGCGCGGCCGGATGTTCAGCCGGTAGGCAATCGCATCCAACTGTTCCGGGGTGTGGACCGTCAGGTCCTGGCGGATCAGCCCGTTGATGTTCTCGTTGCTGCAGCGCTGCCAGGGGCTGTGCGGATCGCAGAAGTAGATCGCTACCCCGGTCTTCTGCATGATCTCGGCATACCGGGGCATCTCCCGCTGCAGGTCATAGGTCAAACATTTGCGCACCGCCAGCGGCATGCGGTTCAGCGCGGTGCTGAAGCCTTCCATCGCCGAGGTCGCCGCTGGTGCGCTCGACCAGGGTGCCCACCGCCGAGGCGTTGCCCTTGATCAGATCGCCCTCCCAGTGGTCGGGCATCAGGTGGTCCTTCATCTCCGGCGGGCATAGGTGGATGTTGACCCCTTTCAGGAGTCTGTCCCGCGGCGATCCACGCCGCCGGAACGCGGCCTGCGGGTGCTCTTGCCCTGGTGCAGGCAGATGGACCATCAAATCGAACCGCTCGTTGCCGGGCTCGAGCTTTCTGTGCGGATGGCAGGCCTGACGGCGAGCGCGCATGAAGTGCTGGGCTTCATGGGTGACGTACCGACCCTGTGCACTGCGGTTGCGCCGGATCTCGCGGCTGATGGTGGGTGGGCTGCGGTCCAGCAGCCGGGCAATCCTGCGCTGGCTCATGCTGTTCAGCAGGCCGATCTGGATCGTGGTGTGTTCTGTAACGCTGAGTTCGTGGTAGGACATGGCAACACCTTACCAAAGCGGTCAGGTGTTTCACTCGGTTTTTGCGGCCGCCCGACAATAAAGATTTTTTCAAGATTTGTGATGGCGAGCACATTTCAAGGCTGGCGATGTTGGCTGATCCCGAACTCCAATCCAATTGTCGTAAATTTGACCCGTATCACTTTATTGGGGGAATTGCACTCCGTAGTTTACCGGGGCCTGCATGATTTACGTCTTTTGGCGCATGTGCTGCTTTAGGAAAGAGCTGGCATCGTGGCGGGACATAACTAATCATTAGACTTTCAGCAAGAACTGATCCAGCTTTTGTATAGAGAAAAGCATATAGCGACTTGGCTGTGCCGCCATTGTGCAGAAGGAAAATTCTTCAAAGGGCATTGCTTTGTCTTAAATAATTTGGTTAAGTTTATTACAAGAAAAAGCTTTACAAGGAAAAGAAGTAGTCTGGTCGATATTTCTGCTTGATAATTTGCAAGGGTATGCTTGATGAAGCTCTCGAATCAGGAAGTCAACAGGTATAGCCGGCATTTGCTATTGCCGGAAGTGGGTTGGGAGGGGCAGTTAAAGCTAAAGAAATCAAAAGTCCTGTGCGTTGGCACAGGGGGCTTGGGTTCTCCGCTGGCATTGTATCTGGCCGCGGCAGGTGTCGGGCGCCTGGGGCTCGTTGACAATGATGTCGTCGACTATAGCAACCTGCAGCGTCAAGTCATTCACTACACTTCCAGTGTCGGTAGGCCGAAAGTCAGTTCGGCTGCCGAAAAACTTCGAGATCTTAATCCGGAAATCGAAATCATAGAACATGAAGCCATGCTCACGTCGGAGAATGCATTCGATATATGTTCTCAGTACGATGTGATTGCGGATGGCACCGATAATTTTTCCACTCGTTATTTGACCAATGATGTGTGCGTGCTTTTAGGAAAGCCTAATGTCCATGCCAGTATTTTCAGATTCGAGGGACAGGCATCGGTTTTCTACGCAAAAGAGGGGCCTTGTTATCGATGTCTATATCCAGAGCCTCCTCCTCCTGGAGAAATGCCGAGCTGTGCCGAGGGCGGGGTATTGGGCGTTCTGCCGGGCCTGCTTGGCGTCATTCAGGCGACAGAAGTGATCAAGCAGATTTTGGGTATCGGTGATCCACTCATCGGACGATTGCTGATGTTCGATGCTTTAAGTATGCGGGCCAATGAGCTGCAGATTCAAAAGGACCCCAGCTGTCCCATATGCGGTACTTCGCCAAGTATCACTGCTCTTCAGGATTATCAGGCTTTCTGCGGTTCGGCCGCTCCGAGTGGTGAGTCTCGCAGGGAGATTGCCGCCAATGACGCGGCCATCAAGGCCAGGCATGGCGAAGATGTAATCCTTCTGGATGTACGGGAATCGCATGAGTGGGGAATCTGCAGGATTGAAGGTGCAGTACATGTGCCTTTGGGTGAGCTGCCTGTTCGCTATAAAGAGTTGAACCCTACAAAAGAAATTATTGTTTACTGCCTGATGGGGGAGCGTAGCCGGAAGGCCCTGGAAATTCTTGAAAGGCACGGCTTTCATAAGGCTTATAGCCTACGGGGTGGGTTGCGGGCCTGGGCGGCGGAAGTCGATAAAGAGATGTCTCTTTATTGATGCGCCATATCTTGAGCCTCCAGTATATTGACGGTATCTATGGGGGCGGAGTATTAACAATTGGGTTTGTGATGGAGTGAAGGAATCTCATGCAAACTAAGCTGCTCAGTGAGTTCGAGAGGGAGCGTTATTCCAGGCAGTTGCGGATTGAGGGCTTCGGCGAGGAAGGACAGTTACGCCTCAAAGGTTCTACCGTTCTTGTTTCCCGAGTAGGCGGCGTAGGTGGCACCGCGGCAATGAATTTGGCGCGTGCTGGTGTAGGTCGTTTGATATTGGCGCACGGTGGTAAGGTGGTTCCGGAATACCTTAACAGATGGCAGCTGGTGACGCCTGCCGATCTGGGCAGGCCTTGCGCGGATGTATGGGCGGAAAAGCTCAGGGAAATTAATCCGGAAATTGAAATAACAGCGATAAACGATTACGTCACCAAAGAAAATATCTCAGGTCTTGTTTCGGAAGCCGATTTGATCGTGGATGGTGCTCCCTTGTTTGAAGAGCGCTACCTGATGAATGATGAGGCCATGAGACAGGGAAAGCCTGTTTGCATGGGGGCCATGTTCAGCATGGAGGGTTATGCAAGCACCTTCATTCCCGGTGAGACAGGGTGCCTGAGATGCATATTTCCGGAAAAGCCCGAGTTCTGGACGGATATAAAGATTTTCCCAGCAATTGGTCCTGGCCCTGTGATCGTTGGGACGACTATTGCCATGGAAGCAATCAAGGTGCTGACGGGCTTCGGGCAGCCACTCAAGAATATCCTTTGGTTTTTCGACCTCGAGTCGAATACGACAAGATACCTTCAGGTCGAGCGTACAAAGGATTGTCCAGCATGTGGGGCAGACACGTGCCATTGACCTCAGGATAAAAGAATGCCTACTCTCTTCGTTCCCGCGCCTTTCAGAAAGTTTGTCAAGGATTTGCCTAAGTTAGAGGTTGGAGCAAGATCCATTAGTGCGCTTTTTGAAGAAGTCGATATGCAATACCCAGGGTTCAGTTCTCAACTCCATGGCCAGGATGGCAGTATGAAGAAGTACATCAAGATTTTTGTCAATGGAAAGGATATTAAAGCGCTTGATGGACTGGAAACCGTCCTCGGTACTCATGATGAGGTTTTCATCGTATCGGCAATGGCTGGCGGCTAGTGGCCTGCCTGCCTGCCTGCCTGCCTGCTTGGTTGATTCGATGAGTCAATTTCGGCGCCCGGGGCTCCGATACGGCGTTGCCGCTCCTCGCCATAGCCCTGCTATGATTCGTCGCGGCGCCTTGTCTCGAAACCCTGGTCATCCGAACTCGAGTTAACCAATCAACCGCACAGGTGACTAGTGCCTGCTCGATTGGTTTTATTAGTCGATTTCGGAACTTGTCGATAGTGATAAGGTCATTAGGTGGTAGTTGAAGATTTAAATATGCACTTATTGTGCGGGAGACTATTTTGAATTCTATGGAAAGATCGTTGAAGCTCTTGTCGGTATTTGGCATCGCGATATGTTTTTCGAGCGCGGTGCTTGCATCGGAAGCCTCGCCTGAGCGCCAGGCGGATGTCGCCCGGCGCGGTGCGGAAGTGATGCCCTTTGCTTTAAGTCAAACTACTCATATTTTTGAAAGAACCGAATACGGTGGCGTTCAGAAAGTCGTCGTAAAGACGGGGGCGGAACCCGATCAGGTAATGCTGATCCGCAACCATTTGAAGGACATAAGCAATCAGTTTTCGAGTGGGGATTTTTCCGGTCCGGTAGCTATTCATGGTGTTGATATGCCAGGCCTTGAGGCGCTCAGGAATGCCAAGCCAGGCGAAATTTCCGTGAAGTACGAAGACATCCAGGATGGTGCACAGCTCCAGTTCATTACCAGTAAAACCGAGTTGATACATTCAATTCATACCTGGATAGGGGCCCAACTAAGCGATCATGGAAACGATGCCGTGGAGGGTCATTCCGGGCATCATTGATCCATTAATTGCTAAACCGCTGTCTGGACGTGACCGGAGGCTGGAAAAGGCCGAAACGGGGGGCGAGCGCGACGGCGCACGCGCCCCCACGTCGATAGGGGAAAATGGCGAGACTCACCCGCTCGCCGTTTTGGTCTGCCTCCAGTCCCCAGCAGAGGGAGTGCTCCGGCGCGGAGGTGGGCAGGACGCTACGGCTATTCGAGTTCGTCGATGGAGGTGATCAGGCGCAGGCCGCCGGCGGACTCGCTGGGTGCGGCAGGGGCCTGGGCGGCGCGTTCGGCCTTGGCCTTGGCCTTGGCTCGTTCGACCCAGCTCAGGCCGCCGCAGTGCAGGGCGAGGCTGACCTCGTTGAGCAGGTCCTCGATGGTCTGGCCGGTGCCGACGATGATCGGCTGGATGCCGGCGGCGATCAGCCGCTTGATCGACGAGGTGCCGATCGAGGCGGCGTAGATCGCCGAGCAGCCGTCGAGGAAGACCAGCTTGGCGATCACCTTGTCCTCCGGCGGCTTGGCGGCGAGGCGTTCCAGCTCCTCGGCGCTGAGCTGCATGTCGACGATGTTGGCGGCTTCCTCGTCGGTCGACAGCGCCTTGAAGCGGTTCTCGCCCTTCATGTCGACCTTGACGAACTCGCCGACGCCGAGCAATTCGGCATAGCCTGGCGAGACGTCGTAGACGACCAGGGTGTCGGCGGCGCCGAAGTGCAGGTTGACGTTGAGGCGGTCGTTGGAGGCGAAAGCGACTTTGATCATGCAGGGATGCTCCTCGCGGAAGGTTCGGCGGCGCCGGCGAAGTCCTGGCGCAACGGCGAGTGGTAGGGGGCGATGCCGGCGCGCTGCCCGGTGAACAGGTTGGCCAGCTCGAAGAGCAGCTGGCGCGCACCGCGGTAGCCGACCCACAGGCGCGCCGCCGCGCCATAGTGGTCGTACTGCGGAAAGCCCGCGCGCAGCAGCGGGATGCCCAGCCGCTCGGCGCTCTGCAGGGCGTGGGAGTTGCCGATCAGCAGCTGCGCGGCGGCTTCCAGGGCGCGTTCCTCCAGGTCCTCGAAGTCGCCGACCACCGCTTCCTCGACGTTCAGCGCCTGCAACGCCGTACTGCGGCAGGGGCTGACTGCGGCGACCAGGCGGGCGCCGATGTCGTCGAGGAAGCGCCCGAGGGCGATCAGCTGGTCGGCATCGGCGCCGATGGCGATGCGCGCGTCGCCGACCGGGACGTAGCTGTCGACCAGGGCGTCGAGCAGCTGCTCGCGCTGACGCAGGATGCGCGCCGGCACCGGGCGGCCGGAGACGTCGGCGAGCGCCTGGATGAAGGCGTCGCAGTCGGCCAGCGCGGTCAGCCCGGGCAGGCGCAGGTCCGGTACTCCGGTGCGCGCCTGCAGCAGGTCGGCGGCTGGGCCGAGGGAGTCGCCGACGACCAGGGTCAGCGCCGAGTGGCCCATGGCGGCGATCGCCTGGCGGCTGGTGCCGCCGCTGGTCAGGGTGGTGTAGCCCTGGGGCGTCAGGTGGCCGTCGAGAGAGTCGGCGAGGTCGGGTAGGATCACCGCCTGCAGGCCAAAGCTCTCGATCCATTCGCGGATCGCCTCGATGTCGGCCGGGGTCAGCATCGACGAGGCCAGCAGGTTGACCTGGCGGGCGCGCTGCGCCACCGGCACCACGGCGTCCGGCACCAGGGCGTCGATGATCGCCTCCACTGCCAGGGCGTAGCCGCTCTCCAGCCCGCCGAGGGTGTCCGGGGTGTTCACCGCGACGATGCTCGCGCTCTCGCAGCGCGATGCCTGGAAACTGCGCAGCACGCGGCGGATGTCGGCGCCCTGCATTTCCACCAGGCCGGTGGTGACCAGGCCGACCACCTCTGGGCGGTGCTCGTCGATAACCGTCGCCAGGCCTTCCTGCAGCCGCTCGTCGCCGCCGAGCACGGTGCTGACCATGTCCAGTGCGGTGGTCTGCAGTGGGATGGGCTCGCGGAAGTGGCGGCTGAAGAACACCTTGCTGAACGCCGTGCAGCCCTGGGCGCCGTGCTCCAGCGGCAGGCTGCGGGCCAGGCCGAGGAAGGCCAGCGCCGCGCCCATCGGTTGGCTGACGCGCAGCGGGTTGACGCTCAAGGGCTTGTTGGTCTGGACGATCCTGGCCATGTCACGCCTCCTCCAGCAGGGCTGTAGGGATGCTCGCGCGTACCCAGCGCGGCTCTTGGCGCACGCGCTGCCACACCGGGCTATGCATGGCCAGCGCCAGCTGGCGGGCCAGCTCGGCGAAGCCGTCGTAGCCGGCATAGCCGAAGTCGCGTTCATGGTTGATGTCGAGGAACGCCAGGCGCGCCTTGAGCGCGGCGTACAGGTAGCGGCCGCCGGCGATGAGGATGTCGGCGCCGCTCTCGATGCAGGTGGCGATCAGCGCGCTCTGATCGTTGTCGTCGATCATCCGGGCGTTCGGCCCCATCAGTTCGCGGATGCGCGCGCGGTCCTCCTCGGTGGATTTCTCGGTGCCGGTGGCAATCACCTCGACGCCGAGGTCCTGCAGCGCCGAGACCACCGACCAGGATTTCACCCCGCCGGAGAAGATCAGCGCGCGCTTGCCGGCCAGGCGCTCGCGCCAGGGTTTGAGCGCCGCCCTGGCCCTGTTCTCCTCGCGCAGGATCAACAGTTCGGTGCGCACCGACAGCGACGGGTCGTCGATCGCCCTGGCGAAGTCGCGCAGCGCCTGGGAGGTGTCGGCGATGCCGTAGAAGCTGCCCTCGAAGAACGGCGTGCCGTGGTCCTCGCGCAGGTGGCGGGCGACGTTGAGCATGGCCTTGGAGCAGACCACCATGTTGGCCTTGGCGCGGTGCATGGTCTGGACCTCGCGAAAGCGCGCGTCGCCCGAGAGGGTGCAGAGGATGCGCAGGCCGAGCTCGTCGAACAGCGGCGCGACGCGCCAGAACTCGCCGGCGATGTTGTATTCGCCGATCAGGTTGACGTCGTGCACCCTGATGCCGGGGGCGACGGAGCCTTCCGGCAGCGGCGCCGGCTCGCGGGTGCCGATGACGTGGCGGTAGAGGGTCTCGCCGGCGATGCGGTTGCCCAGGCTCTTGGTGCCGTAGAAGCCGGCGCCGTCCACCGGGATCACCGGCACGCCCCAGCGCTGGCTGGCGTCGCGCGCCACCGCCTCGATGTCGTCGCCCTGCATCGCCGGCACGCAGGTGCCGTAGACGAACACCGCCTGCGGGCTGTAGCGCTCGACTGCGCGGCGGATGGCGTGGAACAGCTTCTTCTCGCCGCGGCCCATGATCACGTCGACGTCGGATAGTTCGGTGGTCATGCCCAGGCGGTACAGCTGCGGGCCGGAGGAGCTGCTGCCGCGCAGGTCCCAGGAGCTGCCGGCGCAGCCGATCGGGCCGTGGACGATGTGCGCGGCGTCGGCGATCGGCAGGAGCGCAATCTGCGCGCCGTCGAAGGCGCAGCCGCCCTGGGTGGCTCCGGGGCGCGAGCGCGAACAACCGGTCTTGCCCGCCGTGTTGTGGGTGCAGGCCGGCTCGTCGAGCAGTTTCTGGATTTCGGTCTGGTTCATCATACCCCTCCGGACGGGCAGTAGCCGTCGCGTGCGGTGGATGGAAAAGTGCCGTTCGGCGGGCGGAGCGCGTTTGGCGGAGAGCGCTCCGCCGCGAACCCCTGCAGGAGGGTGGAGCAAACAGCGCGCCAACCGCGCAAAGCCGCGCCATTGACGGGTTTCACCGCAATTTGCCGGGCTTTGGCGTACCGCGGCGAACGATCCTTGTACGCAGCAGTACCTTCGCGTACGGCGCCCAGGACTCAGCGGTAGTCCTTGTAGTTGAGGTGGTACTTGGCCATGCGCAGGCCGAGCACGCGGCGGGTCAGGCCGAGATGGGCCGCCGCCTCGGTCATGTTGCCGTGGTGCAGCTTGAGGGCCTCGACGATGAGTTCATACTCGATGGCGCCGAGGCGCGCCTCGAGGCTGTCCGGCGGGGCCTCGCTGTCGCCGACCACCGGCGCCTGCAGCGACGGCGGCAGGTGGTAGCCGTGGATCACCCCGTCCTCGCTGAGCAGCATGGCCCGCTCGATGATGTTCTCCAGTTCGCGCACGTTGCCCGGCCAGGGGTAGCTCTGCAGCATGTTCAGCGCCGGGGTGGAGATGCGCTTGACCTCGATGCCCATCTCCTTCGAGAAGCGCGAGACGAAGTGGTCGGCCAGGGTGATGATGTCGCTGCCGCGCTCGCGCAGCGGCGGGATGGTGATGGGGAAGACGTTGAGGCGGTAGTAGAGGTCCTCGCGGAAGCTGCCGTCGGCGACCATCTCGGCGAGGTTGCGGTTGGTCGCGGCGATCACCCGCAGGTCGACGTGGATAGTGGTGTTGCCGCCGACCCGCTCGAAGCTGCGCTCCTGCAGCACGCGCAGCAGCTTGGCCTGGGTGGTCAGCGACATCTCGCCGACCTCGTCGAGGAAGATGGTGCCGCCGGCGGCTTCCTCGAAGCGGCCCTTGCGCAGGCCGATGGCGCCGGTGAAGGAGCCCTTCTCGTGGCCGAACAGCTCGCTCTCGATGACCGATTCGGGCAGCGAGGCGCAGTTGAACTTGACGAACGGGCCCTTCGCCGCCGGGCTGCTGTAGTGGATGGCGCCGGCCACCAGCTCCTTGCCGACGCCGCTCTCGCCGAGGATCAGCACCGTGGTCCTGGTGCGTACCACGCGCTCGATCAGCTGGTAGACCTCGAACATCGGCTTGGAATTGCCGATGATATTGGCGGGCTTGAAGCGTTCCCCCAGCGCGCTGCGCAGGCGGCGGTTCTCTGCCTCCAGGGCGACGTTCTCGACGTTCTCGACCAGGTACAATTCGACCGCCTGGGCGGTGGTGGTGGCGAGGATCGACAGCACCTCGACGTCCAGCTTGAGCAGCTCGGCGTTGTCGTAGAGGCGCTCGGCGCTGATCGTGCCCATCACCTGGCGGCCGCGCATGATCGGCACGCAGATGAACGACAGGTTGGCGTCGTCGCTGTCGCGGCTGCCGGTGCGGTTGAGGAACGCCGGCTCGTCGCGGATGCACGGCACGACGATGTTCTGGCCGGTTTCCACCACCTTGCCGGTGATGCCTTCGCCGAGCAGGTAGATGCCCTTGCCGGCCTCCTCGGGGCTGAGGCCGAAGCTCTCGTGCAGGACGATGCTGCCGGAGTCCCGGTCGTAGAGGCTGACCATGCCGCGCACCACCTTCATGTGGCACTGCATCAGGCGCAGCAGGATGTTGATGATGCTGGACAGATCGCCGCTCTCCGTGGCGATCTGGCTCATTTCGTAGAGCAGCGGCAGCAGGTCCGTGCGGCACTCGCCGAAGCTGCATCCGTAGTACTGGGGAAGAGTAGGCATGGGGACGGCCGCTCCTGTCTGGCGTTTTGGCTGGTGCATGGGTCGCTGTTCAGGGGGCCGGCAGCACGCGTACCGAGGGATTGCCGAGTACCTTGACCAGCTCGCGGCGTACGCCGCCGAGGGTCTGCCCGGCCAGGGCGCAGCCGACGCAGGCGCCGCTGAGACGGACGCGGACCAGGTTGTTCTGCACGGCGACCAGCTCCAGGTCGCCGCCGTCGCGCTGCACGCCCGGGCGCAGGCGCTCGATGGTGTCGCGCACGAGCGGCAGGGACTCGGCGGGAATGGGCTCGATCCGGGCGAGTTCGGCGCTTTCGCCGGCCTCGGCATCCAGGGGCGGGTTGGACATGGCGTGCCTCCTCAGGCTGTGCCCGCCACGGCTGCCGGACGGCCGCGAAAGGGGCGGCACTGGCGTGCGATGCGGCGCAGATGGCGGGCGGATTGTCGAGTGCGCGGCCATTCGTCGGGATGGCCGGCGCTGGTCATTCGGGCGAATGCGTGACTTGTCCGGACAGGGGCGAACAGATCCTTCTCCCGCCAAAGGCTCGGGTGCCTGGCTGGCGGGGCCGGGAGGCAGTGTAGGACATGCGTTATATATTCGTAAATATAACGATATGGAGGAAGCTTGTGCCGATGGGGGAGGGCGGAGCGGCGGCTCCGCCCAAGAAGAGCCTCAGCCGAGGACCAGGATGCCGTCCATTTCCACCTGCGCACCGCGCGGCAGGGAGGCGACGCCGATGGCGGCGCGGGCCGGGTAGGGCTGCGCGAAGTAGCGGCCCATGACTTCGTTGACCTTGGCGAAGTGCGCCAGGTCGGTGAGGAAGACGTTCAGCTTGACGATGTCCGCGAACGAGCCGCCGGCCGCCTCGGCGACCGCCTTGAGGTTCTCGAACACCCGCACGGTCTGGGCTTCGAAGTCGCCTTCCACCAGTTCCATGGTCTGCGGATCGAGAGGGATCTGCCCGGACAGGTAGACGGTGTCGCCGGCCTTTATCGCCTGGGAATAGGTGCCGATGGCGGCAGGGGCCTTGTCGGTGTTGATCGCGGTCTTGCTCATGGGGAAGCTCCTTTGGGAAAATGGGCGCGCGAGCTGGCGTCCGCGGTCAGGCGCGCACGCGGGTGATGCGGATGACACCCTTGAGGGCGCGCAGTTTCCTGATCACCCGGGCCAGGTGGATGCGGTCCTTCACGCTGATCACCAGCTGGACGACGCTGGTGCGGTCGTCGCGTTCGTCCATGCCGATCTTCTCGATGTTGCCGTCCGCGGCGTTCACGCTGCCGGCGAGCAGGGCGATCAGGCCGCGCTGGTGTTCCAGTTCGACGCGCAGCTCGACGTTGAATTCGCCGCTGACATCCTTGGACCAGGTCAGCGGAATGCATTTCTCCGGGTTGTGGCGGATTTCGCCGATGTTGCGGCAGTTCTCCAGGTGCACGACCATCCCCTTGCCCGCCGACAGGTGGCCGACGATGAGGTCGCCGGGGATTGGCGAGCAGCAGCGGGCGTAGCTCAGCACCAGGCCTTCGGTGCCGCGGATAGCCAGCGGCCCCTCGGCACTGGGTATCTCCTCGCCTTCGCTGGCCAGCAGGCGGCGAGCCACCACGTAGGCCATGCGGTTGCCGAGGCCGATGTCTTCCAGCAGGTCCTCGAAGACTTCCATCCGGTACTCGTCGAGCACCTGGCGGATGTGTTCGTCTGGGATCTGTTCGCGGCTGGCGTCGAAGCCAGCGAGCACCTTGTTCAGCAGGCGTTCGCCGAGGCTGATGGACTCCGAGCGGCGTTGCTGCTTGAGGGCATGGCGGATGTGGGTGCGCGCCTTGGCGGTGACCACGAAGTTCAGCCAGGCCGGATTCGGCCGGGCGCCGGGGGCGGTGACGATCTCCACCGTGGAGCCGCTTTCCAGCGGCTGGGAGAGCGGCGCCAGGCGCCGGTTGATGCGGCAGGCGATGCAACTGTTGCCGACGTCGGTGTGCACCGCATAGGCGAAGTCGACCGCCGTGGAGCCCTTTTGCAGCTCCATGATGCGGCCCTTGGGCGTGAACACGTAGACCTCGTCGGGGAACAGGTCGATCTTCACGCTCTCGATGAATTCCAGCGAGTTGCCGGCGCTCTGTTGCAGCTCCAGCACGCCCTTGACCCATTGCCGGGCCCGCGCGTGGTTGCCCTTGATCGTGTCCTCGTCGCCGGACTTGTACAGCCAGTGGGCGGCGATGCCGTTGTTGGCCAGCTCCTCCATCTCGCGGGTGCGGATCTGGATCTCGATGGGCACGCCGTGCATGCCGAACAGGGTGGTGTGCAGCGACTGGTAGCCGTTGGCCTTGGGAATCGCGATGTAGTCCTTGAAGCGGCCGGGCAGCGGCTTGTAGAGGTTGTGCACGGCGCCGAGCACGCGATAGCAGGTGTCGACCTTGTCGACCACGATGCGGAAGGCGTAGACGTCCATGATCTCGTTGAACGCCTTGCGCTTGCCGCGCATCTTCTTGTAGATACTGTAGAGGTGCTTCTCGCGGCCCTTGACATCGCCGCCCAGGCCTTCGCGCTCGAGGCAATTGATCAGCGACTGCTCGATCTTGGCGACGATTTCCCTGCGGTTGCCGCGGGCGCGTCGCACCGCCTGGCGGATGCGCGCCGAGCGCATCGGGTGCATGGCCTTGAAGCCGAGATCCTCGAACTCTACGCGCATGCTGTGCATGCCCAGGCGATTGGCGATGGGTGCGTAGATTTCCAGGGTTTCCTTGGCGATGCGCCGGCTCTTCTCGTAGGGCATGGCGTCGAGGGTGCGCATATTGTGCAGGCGGTCGGCCAGCTTGACGAGGATCACGCGGATGTCGCGGGCCATGGCCATGGCCATCTTCTGGAAGTTCTCGGCCTGCGCCTCGGCCTTGTTCTCGAACTTCATCTGGGTCAGCTTGCTGACCCCGTCGACCAGCTCGGCGACGGTTTCGCCGAATTGCTCGACCAGTGCCTCCTTGGGGATGCCGGTGTCCTCGATCACATCGTGGAGCATCGCAGCCATCAGGCTCTGATGGTCCATGTGCATGTCGGCGAGGATGTTGGCGACGGCGAGGGGGTGGGTGACGTAGGGTTCGCCGCTGCGCCGACGCTGGCCGTCATGGGCCTGCTCGGCATAGTAATAGGCCCGGCGGACCAGGTTGACCTGGTCCGGGGCGAGGTAGGTCAGGAGCCGATCGGCAAGGGTTTCTATGCTGGCCAAGGGTGTCCCCCCTGGCGAGCGGACAGTGCTCCCGTGCTGCGACCGCTGTCGGACATCGAGTTACAGGGCCTCGTTGGTATCTTCCTCGAAGGCGGCGAACAGCGGTTCCTCGGCGACGATCTCGTCCTGGGCGATGACGTTATAGTCGACCAGGCCCGCGGCGATCTCGCGCAGGGCGACGACGGTGGGCTTGTCGTTCTCCCAGGGTACCCGCGGCTCCTTGCCGCCGGTGGCCAGTTGGCGCGAGCGCTTGCTGGCGAGCATGACCAGCTCGAAGCGGTTATCGACGTTGTCCAGGCAATCTTCAACGGTAACGCGGGCCATGGTGTTCCTCGTGACGAATGAGAATGGCAGTACCCGAATGGGCAAGCGGACTGAATAGTCTAGGAAAACGCCACTTCGAAGGGAAGGGCCAAATGGCCGCGTGGTCGCGGGCGGTCGGCGCCGGGCTGGTGGTGGCTGTCGGCTTTGTTGCAAAGGCGACAAGGTGTGAGGGGAACACCGTCGCATCGCGACGGATTTCTTGGCTGCTCAAAACTGCGTGATTTCTTCTCTATATAGCGTAATGCGCTGGCTCAAGGGGACTGTGGCCGTTGGCTGGGTGGCTGGAGAAAGCAGGTTTCGGTCTTGCTAGTGCCTGGTGTGCTTCTTGCTGAGGAGGTGTCGTTATCTACCTACATGCATATTGGTGAGTGCACGACATGAAAGCAGTTGAATCCATGCAGACCCCTTTGCGCAGTGCCCAAGGTTTCCTCGCCGGCTCGCTGATCGGCACCCTGGGCGGGCTGATCGGCCTGGGCGGGGCGGAATTCCGCCTGCCGGTGCTGGTCGGGCTGTTCCGTCTGGAAACCCTGGAAGCGCTCATCTTCAACAAGGCGATGAGTCTGGTGGTGGTCGCCGCGGCCCTGCTGTTTCGCAGCGGCGGCATCCCTCTGGAGCAACTGGCGGCTCATCTGGGAATCGCCCTGAACCTGCTGGCTGGCAGTCTGGTTGGCGCCTGGTGGGCGGCTGGGCACGCCCTGCGCCTGTCGCGCCAATGGCTCGACCGCGTCGTCATGGTCATGCTGGTGGGGCTGGCGCTGGTGATGCTGGCGGAGGCCGCCTTCGGTCTGCAGGACGGCGCCGCGCCGCTGTTCGCCTCGGCGGCGGCACAGCTGCTGGCCGGTCTGCTCGCCGGGCTTGGCATCGGTGTGGTGGCGGCGCTGCTGGGCGTGGCCGGCGGCGAACTGCTGATCCCGACTATCGTGCTGCTCTACGGAGTGGACATCAAGCTGGCCGGCAGCCTGTCGCTGATGGTCAGTCTGCCGACCATGATCGTCGGCTTCGCCCGCTACAGCCGCTCCAACGCCTTCGCCATCCTCGGTCGGGAGCGTCCCCTGTTCGGCTGGATGGCGGCAGGCTCAATCCTCGGCGCCGCCCTGGGCGGCCTGCTGCTCGGCCTGGTGCCGACGCGGCTGCTGTTGATCCTGCTCGGGGCGATCCTGCTGGTTTCCGCCCTGAAGACCTTCCTGCATCGGCACTGAGCCGGTCCGCTCCTGTGGCCGCGTGGTGCCGGCGCGGCCTCAGGCCAGTAGCTCGACGAGCAGGCTGCCGTGGCGGCGTTGCTGGGTCTCCTGCAGCAGCTGCCGGGCGCGGAAGATCGACTTCAGGTCCTCGAGGGCGTGGGCGAAGTCGTCGTTGATGATCAGGTAGTCGTATTCCACGTAGTGGCTCATTTCGCTGACCGCCTCGCGCATGCGCCGCTCGATGATCTCGTCGCTGTCCTGGCCGCGGTTGGTCAGGCGCTGGCGCAGGGCCTCCTGGCTCGGTGGCAGGATGAAGATCGATTGCGCCTGGGGCAGTAGCCGGCGGACCTGCTGAGCGCCCTGCCAGTCGATTTCCAGGATCAGGTCGAAGCCCTCGGCCAGGGTCTGTTCCAGCCAGAGCTGCGAGGTGCCGTAGAGATTGCCGAAGACTTCCGCGTGTTCGAGGAATTCGCCCCGTTCGAGCGCGCCCAGGAAGGTCGGGCGATCGACGAAGTGGTAGTTCACCCCTTCGACCTCGCCCGGGCGCATACCGCGGGTGGTATGCGAAACCGATACCCGCACCTGCGGCAGGGCGTCGATCAGGGCCTTGACCAGGCTGGTCTTGCCGGCGCCGGAGGGTGCGGAAATGATATAGAGGGTGCCGGTGGCGGACATGGACGTTTCCTGGGCGCGGATTCTCATGGGTGAGGGTGACTTCACTCGATGTTCTGCACCTGCTCGCGCATCTGTTCGATCAGCACCTTGAGGTTGACCGCGGTCTGCGTGGAGCGAGGGTCGAAGGCCTTGGAGCCGAGGGTGTTGGCCTCGCGGTTGAGCTCCTGCATCAGGAAATCCAGCCGGCGGCCGACCGTGCCGCCGTCCTTCAGCACGCGGCGGACCTCGGTGATGTGGGTGCAGAGGCGGTCCAGCTCTTCGGCCGCGTCGCTCTTCTGGGCGAGCAACACCAGTTCCTGTTCGAGGCGCTGTGGGTCCAGCTCCAGTTGTGCATCGCGGAAGCGGTCTAGGATCTTCTGCCGCTGGTTGGCGAGCATCTGCGGGACCAGTTGGCGCAGGCTCTCGACCTCCTCCAGCATGGCGTCCAGGCGCCCCTCGAGCAGCCGTGCCAGCTCCGCGCCTTCTCGGGCGCGGCCGGCCTTGAGCTGGGCCAGCGCCTCGTCGAACAGGCTCAGGGTCTCCGCGCTGAGGATCTGGTGATCGGTCGCGGCAGCGACCAGCACGCCGGGCCAGGCCAGTACGTCGAGGGGATTGATCGGCGCCGGGCGGGCGATCAGCGCGGCGACGTCTTCGGCGGCGGCCACCAGTTGGCCGACACGTTCGCGGTCGATCTGCAGCGGCTGCCCGGCGCTGCCCTCGTCGAAGCGCAGGGTGCATTCCACCTTGCCGCGGGACAGGCCCTGGCGCAGGGTGTCGCGCAGGGCGCCTTCGAGGTCGAGGAAAGCCTCCGGCAGACGCAGGTGTGGTTCGAGATAGCGGTGATTGACCGAGCGCAGCTCCCAGCTCAGGGTGCCGTGGGCACCGGCCCGCTCGGCGCGGGCGAAGGCAGTCATGCTGTGCGCCATGGTGTCTACCTCTCGGATCGTCGTATTTAAAGGGACGAGATTGTAGCGCAGTGCGTCGGCGCGGCCCAATCGGCGTGTTCGACTGGCGATGAGCGCCTTATAATGGCCGGCAAATTTTCCCAGACCGTACAGGTAGCCCAGATGAAACGTCCCACTGGCCGTGCGCCCCACCAGTTGCGTCCGATTCGCATTACCCGCAACTACACCCGGCATGCCGAGGGCTCGGTGCTGGTGGAGTTCGGCGACACCCGGGTGATCTGCACGGTCAGCGCCGAGTCTGGCGTGCCGCGCTTCCTCAAGGGCCAGGGCAAGGGCTGGCTGACTGCCGAATACGGCATGCTGCCGCGGGCCACCGGCGAGCGTACTCCGCGCGAGGCCAGTCGGGGCCGGCAGGGCGGGCGCACCCTGGAGATCCAGCGACTGATCGGCCGTTCGCTGCGCGCCGCGCTGGACATGGGCAAGCTGGGCGAAAATACCCTGTATGTCGACTGCGACGTGATCCAGGCCGATGGTGGCACCCGCACGGCCTCCATCACCGGCGCCATGGTGGCGCTGGTCGATGCCCTGGCGGCGCTGAAGAAGCGTGGCGCGCTGAAGGGCGATCCCCTGAGGCAGATGGTCGCGGCGGTCTCCGTGGGCATCTACCAGGGTGAGCCGGTGCTGGATCTGGACTATCTCGAGGATTCCGCCGCCGATACCGACCTGAACGTGGTGATGACTGATGCCGGAGGCTTCATCGAGGTGCAGGGCACCGCCGAGGGCGAGTCCTTCCAGCCGGAGGAGTTGAACGCCATGCTGGTCCTGGCCACCCAGGGCATCCGCGAGCTGTTCGAGCTGCAGCGCGCCGTGCTGGCCGACTGACGTCTTGGGAGTTTCCATGAGTTCGCCGTTGCTCGTTTCGCTGCCCGATCCACAGGCCCGTCGCTGGGCAATGCTCTGCCACTACGCGGCCTTCTTCTGGTTCATGGCGCCTCTGATCGGCAACGTGCTGGGACCGCTGATCGTCTGGCAGCTGCAGAAAGACCGGGATCCCTTCGTCGACTGGCACGGCAAGGAGGCGCTCAACTTCCAGATCACCTACAGCATCTTGATGATGGTCTGTGGTGCGCTCGCCTGGATCTTCATCGGCTTCCCGCTGATGGCCCTGGTCAGCCTGATGGCCCTGGTGCTGGTGATCATCGCCGGCATCCGGGCGAATGCCGGCAAGGCCTGGCGCTATCCCTTCTGTTTGCGTCTGGTGAAGTGAGCGGGCCAGAAAAAGCCGGCATGGCCGGCTTTTTCTGGAGTGGTATGGCTTACCCAAAATGCGCGGAAAGCCCCGTGCTTAGCGGCATCAGCGTTAGTGTGGGAATGTATGGCGCGGGGCGCGTTTAGCGCCTCCCTATTAGCGGCCTCGTCTGCTGCTCGATGTATATTGCTTGCAACCAAAAGCGGCGCTCCGCCTACGTTTCCAGCGAAATGCTGGAGCTCCATAGTGCGTTGCTCCGGTATGCCGGCGTGATCAGCTCGGAGTGGAGCTGCTTCATTCGACGGTTGGGAGCACCCTTCAGGCTGTTCACCAATTTCGAGATGGCTACCTTCGCCGGATAGTTCACTAGAACTCTTTCGCTGTACTCGGGCTCAAGGGGCGGCGCAGAATTCTCCCCTCTCCTCAGCCCTCTCCCCAGGGGAGAGGGTGTTGAAGAGCGTTGCTCCAAGATCATTGCAGTCTCGATCCGGTGTTTCACGAACCTGTTCTACTGTTCTAGCAGGTGAACAGGCTCCGTCTCGCCATTGAACTCGCGCAACTCAGCATCGAAGTCTTGGCAAACCTTCGGAACAGCGTTATGTCTCATTGCGGATTGATTAATATGGCTATTTGTTTAACTCTGTAAACTAGGAGAAGACAATGAGCCAGCTGGAAGACATGCGGCTGTTCATCACTGTACTGGACTGCAAGAGCTTTACCGCGGCGGCAGAACTAATGGGGCTGTCCAAACAATTCGTCAGCCGTCGGCTGATTCAGCTGGAAGCCCGTCTGGGCGTACGTTTGATCAACCGTTCTACTCGTAAACTTGATGTCACTTCGTTGGGGCAGGCGTATTACGAGAGCGCCAAGAAAATTCTCAAGGACGTAGACGAAGCGGAGCAGGCTATTTCCCAGCAGCGGGCCACACCTCGCGGAGCGCTACGATTATCAGCGCCCGTGTCGTTTGGTACCTTGTACCTCAGTTCATTGCTACCGGGCTTCCTTAAGCGTTACCCAGACATATTCATCGAACTGGATTTGAGCGACCGAACGGTTGATATGCTCGATGAAGGGTATGACATGGCAGTACGCATCGGCGTGCTGGCTGACTCTTCGCTGATTGCCCGTGCCTTATGTTCATCGGAAATGGTCACCTGCTGCAGTCCCGCATATCTTGAGCGTCGTGGTGCCCCCCAAACGCCTGCAGAGCTTCGCCAGCATGATTGTCTGGTCTATGGACACAGCAAGTCTGTGGACTGGATATACCGCCGTGATGGGCAGCCCGAGCGCATTGCCGTCCGGGGTCGCTATCGGGTCAATAATGGCGAGTTAGTATGCGATGCGGCCGTTGCCGGGCTTGGTCTGGCGCTATTGCCGACCTTTATTGCAGGTCGACATATCAAGTCAGGCGCATTGGTAACAGTACTGGATGAGTTTCAGCCGTCACCACTGAAAGTGTATGCGGTTTATCCACAGCACCGTCAGGTTTCGGTGTTGATTCGGGTCTTCAGCGATTACCTGCATGAAATGCTCAGTCAAACGCTGCTTTAAGGCCAAGGGGGGAATGAGCATAGCGGAAGGTGCGGGAGTGCCGGGGCTCTCGAATGAGCCCCGTGAGGTCTTCAAATGGTGACCGGAGTACGGTTTCTGGAATAAAAGACCAGCAATGCAAGCAGAGGTAGCATACTGCCGACCGAGATGACTCCCGGCCATCCCATATGTTCGTAAAGTGTGCCGGCAACTGCTGAGCCGATCGCGCCACCCATGAAAATACTGGTCATATACAGCGCATTAAGGCGCCCCCGGCTCGATGCATCGAGAGCATAGACCGTACGCTGGCCCAGCACCATGTTCATCTGTACTGCAAAGTCGAGGAAGATACCGGTGATTCCCAGAGTAATGACCCCGTTGGGAGTGGCAAACATGCCTGGCAGGAAGCTGAGTCCACCCAACAGCATGGCCAGCCCGGACATGACTCGGGTGTAGCCCGCATCGGCAAGTCGGCCTGCGATGGGAGCTGCAACAGCGCCAATGGCTCCGACCAGGGCAAAGACCGCAATTTGCGACTGGGAGAGTCCATACTCGCGGGACAAGGCGAGCGGAGCGGCTGTCCAGAACAGACTGAACGCCGCAAACATCAAGCCTTGATACAGCGCGCGCTCGCGCAGGACTGGCTCTCGTTTAAACAGTTGTCCCAGCGAGAGGAGCAACTGGGTGTAGGTCGCCTGATGGGCAGGGCAGCGGCTGGGAAGCAGGGTGCCAACCACCAGTGCGATACCAGACATCGCTACGGCTGCGCTGAGAAATACAGCTCGCCAATGGAGGTGATCGGCAATCACACTGGAAATCGGCCGTGCGAGCAGGATTCCCAATAGCAGTCCCCCCATGATTCCGCCGACCACCCGGCCACGCGTTTCTTCCGAGGCCAGATGTGCAGCCAGAGGGATCAGCATCTGTACCGAAACGGAGCTAAAGCCGATCAATAGCGAAGTGACCAGTAGGATATTGGGGCTGTCACTCAAGCCAGCTCCCAACAGACTGGCAGACAGCGGTATGCGCAGGAAGGCTACCGGGTCGTCGTTGACGTGGACCTGGAGAAGTTCTTCGACAGGGTCAGCCACGACATTCTCATGGACAGGCTGGCCAAGCGGATTGCCGATAAGGCCGTCCTGCGGCTCATACGGCAGTATCTGCAAGCCGGAATCATGAGCAATGGTGTGGTCATGGATCGTGACGAGGGAACACCCCAAGGGGGTCCACTCTCACCTCTCCTGGCCAATGTGCTGCTGGACGAAATAGACCGGGCACTACAGCAGCGAGGACACCGCTTTGCCCGCTACGCCGACGACTGCAACGTCTACGTCCGCAGTCGAAAGGCTGGCGAGCGAGTACTCCGCTCCATGCGGAGCCTCTATGCGAAGCTGCACCTCAAGGTGAACGAAACCAAAACCAAGGTTGGATCAGTCTTTGGCCGTAACTTCCTCGGCCATTGCCTCAGGCGATGGACGGGAGACACGGTGAAGATTGCGGTATCCCCCAAGGCACTGGAGACGTTCAGGCAACGCATCAGGCTCATCACTCGGCGCGTCGGCGGTCGCAGCCTGGTCCAGGTCGCAGAACAGCTTCGCGCATATCTGCCGGGGTGGAAGTCCTACTTCCAGCTTGCGCAGACACCGAAGGTGTTCAAGGATCTGGACTCGTGGCTACGCCCGACGACTCAGGGCAATCCAGCTCAAACACTGGCGAACGGGGACGACGATCTATAAGTCTCTTCGTCGTCTTGGGGCAACCCATGAGCTGGCGAGACTTGCTGCTGGGGTTGGCGGCAGATGGTGGCATTGCAGTCTGTCGGAGATTCACCGTGTTCTCTCGGTGAGCTACTTCGACAAGCTCGGTATACCCCGACTCACATAACCTCAACTTCTCGAACCGCCCGGTGCGGGCCCGCATGCCGGGTGGTGTGGCAGGGGCGCAGCCTGACGGCTGCCCCCTATGCCGATCAAAGGCTCAGCAGCCAGTCGTAGTCGACGATCAGCGGGGCGTGTTGGGAGAAGCGCGGCTGCCTTGGCAGGCGGGCGTTGCGCACGAAGCGACGCATGCCCGGGGTCAGCAGCTGGTAGTCGAAGCGCCAGCCGAGGTTGAGCATCTCTGCCTGTTCGCTGTCCGGCCACCAGCTGTAGAGGTCGCCCTCGCGGCTGGTTTCCCGCAGGGCGTCCACGTAGCCCATGTGGCCAATGATCTGGTCGATCCAGGCGCGCTCCGGTGCCAGGAAGCCGGGCAGTTGCTGGCAGTCGCGCCAGTTCTTCACGTCCTGCTTTTGGTGTGCCACGTACAGCGAGCCGCAATAGATGTATTCGCGGCGCTTGCGACGCTGCTTGTCAAGATAGTGGCCAAAGTCATCCATGAACTTGAGCTTCTGGTTCAGGTTCTCGTCACCGCCCTGCCCGGAGGGGAGCAGCAGGCTGGCGATGCTGACCTTGTCGAAGTCTGCTTGCAGGTAGCGCCCATAGCGGTCGGCCGTCTCGAAGCCGAGGCCGCTGATCACCGCCTTGGGTTGCAGCCGCGAATAGAGTGCAACGCCACCCTGGCTGGGGACTTCCGCCTCGCTGGCATAGAGAAAGTAGCCGTCCAGCTGGTAGGTCGGATCGTCCAGTTCGAAGACGGAAGCGCGGGTATCCTGCAGGCAGATCACGTCGGCATTCTGGGCTTGCAGCCAGCTGAGCAGGCCGCGCTCGACAGCCGCCTGAATACCATTGACGTTTACACTGATGATCCGCATACATGGCCCCCAAAAAAACCAGCGTGTATGATACCCGACCTCGGAGCATATAGCTAAATCCGTGCCTATCGGGACTTTTCATGCAGGCCTACCAGCGCGAATTCATTCGTTTTGCCATTGAGCGCGGTGTGCTGCGCTTCGGCGAGTTCACCCTCAAGTCGGGGCGGAACAGCCCCTATTTCTTCAATGCCGGGCTGTTCAACAGCGGTCTGGCGCTGGCGCAGCTGGGGCGCTTCTACGCCTCGGCCCTGGTCGACAGCGGCATTCCCTTCGACGTGTTGTTCGGCCCGGCCTACAAGGGCATCCCGCTGGCCGCCGCGACTGCGGTGGCGCTGGCCGAGCACCATGGTCGCGATCTGCCCTGGTGCTTCAACCGCAAGGAAGCCAAGGATCACGGCGAGGGCGGCACCCTGGTCGGGGCGCCCCTGGTCGGGCGGGTGCTGATCGTCGACGACGTGATCACTGCTGGCACTGCGATTCGTGAAGTGATGCAGATCATTCAGGGCCAGGGCGCCCAGGCGGCCGGTGTGCTGATCGCGCTGAACCGTCAGGAGCGCGGGCAGGGCGCGCTGTCGGCGATCCAGGAGGTCGAGCGCGATTTCGCCATGCCGGTGGTCAGCATTGCCTCCCTCTCCGACGTACTGGAATACCTGGCGGAAGATGCCGAACTCAAGCGACATCTGCCGGCCGTGGAAGCCTACCGCGCGCAATACGGCATTTGACCAATAGCTGATAGCTGAGCAGTTTCGGGGCGTACGATAATCGCGCCAAATATTCGCTTTCTGAATTGGCATGCCTGTTCGGGGCTCGTTAGAGGCCCGTCCGGCCAGTTCGATTGGCTGATAGTCGGCGCCTGAGGCCCCGGTACTGCGTTGCCGCCTCCCCCTCGCATGCCCCTGCGTGACTTGTCACGCCTGCCTGCCTCAGAGCTTCGGCCATCCGAATTTGAGTCGACCGATCCGTTGATCGCGCGAAGAGTCCGCGGTCATGCCGGATATGGTCAGCGCCTGAATAACAATAAAAAGATTAGTCGGGTCAAGTTGGCCGTGGCCAGCCTGTGCTCGTAATCTAAATTTTCTGGATGGTTTGAAAATATGACTGATTACAATGAAATAAGTTATCGCGATCTACATAAGTCAAAGGAATGTTTCGCATCACGGTCGGAATACCTCGAACATGAACTGAAGATCATGTCGCCGAAGCGTTGGCGAGTGAACTTGCCGTTCCGCGATTACCGTTTCGAGCTGGAGGACTGGGTTCCCGCGATGGCCGCGACCATCGGAAAGATCGTGATGGTGGCTGCCGTGGCAGGGGCCTTTGCTGCCCCGCTGGGACTGGGCGATGCGTTCGTGATCGAAAATGCCCGGTTTGAAATGCTGATTGCCGCCTTGCTGTTCGTAATATTGTTTTCCGGCATCCTCAACCCGACGGCCAACCTGGCCGGTACCCATGGTCCGTTGATTCCGTTGATTCCGTTGATCATGGCGGCGGGCGGTCACCCGATGGCCTTCGGGATCATGGTCGGTGTGCTGGGCTTCATGCTGGGGATATTGAAAGGCGGCAGTCTGATGGCGCGTCTGACCAGTGACGGGGTCTGCGGCGGTCTGCTGCTGTATCTTGGCTTCATTGGCATCGTTGGACAGATCAAGAAGCTGTTCGCCTGGGGCGAAGGTTTCGACATGGCCTATATCGCCTTCGTGGTGATTTTCGCCACTATCGTGTTGTATGCCTATCTGGAGCACGTCAGGTTGCGCTGGCTAGCCATTCCCCTGGGATGCGCTCTGGCGGCGCTGATTGCCTTTGCGCTGGGCGCGCCCTTCGAGTTCGTGACCGAGCCCGGTATTCCCAACCTGAATCCGGCCTACTGGTGGGGTGAAACCACCGGCTGGCAGATGGGCCTGCCGAACATGGAGCACTTCCTGGCCGTCGCACCTTTCGCCATCCTGGCCGTGGCCATGTGGTCCCCAGACTTTCTGGGGCATAGGGTCTTCCAGGAGCTGAACTACCCGAAAGGCTCCAACCGGGTGCTGATGAATATCGACGACACCATGTGTATCGCCGCCGCGCGGCAGGTCGTGGGTACTTCGCTGGGTGGCGGCAACCTGGCCTCCTCCTGGGGCACTTACATGGTGCCGGCGGCCATTGCCAGGCGGCCGATTCCGGCCGGCGCCATCCTGACCGGCCTGCTCTGCGTGGTGGCGGCGCTCTGGGGTTATCCGATGGACCTGGCGGTCTGGCCGCCGGTGCTGAGCGTGGCGCTGCTGGTCGGTGTCTACCTGCCGCTGCTGGAAGCCGGCATGCAGATGACCCGCGAGGGCAAGACCTCCCAGTCCGCGGCCGTGGTGATCTTCTCCTCGGCGCTGGTGAATCCCGCATTCGGCTGGTCGCTGACCATGCTGCTGGACAATCTGGGCCTGATCGGTGACAAGGAGCGTGGACAGGCGATGGGGCCTGTGCATCGCTGGATCATCCCGTCCTTCGTGTTCCTCCTGCTGGCCGGCATCCTGGCGGCTATCGGCCAGATCCCGGGCATTCCGGCACTGCTGTAAGGTGCCTGCACTGGCCGGGATGGCATCCGGCAAGAAAAAGGGGGAGCTTCGGCTCCCCCTTTTTCGTTCCGCATCGTCGGTGCAGGCCGGCCCCGCGCGGAGCCGGTCCTTCGCTGTGCTCAGCCCTGGCAGTTGGTGATCAGGGTGCCGACGCCGCTGTCGGTGAAGATTTCCAGCAGCACTGCGTTGGGCACTCGGCCGTCGACGATGTGTGCACTGGTCACTCCGCCCTGCACCGCCTCGAGAGCGCAGCGGATCTTCGGCAGCATGCCGCCGTAGATGCTGCCGTCGGCAATCAGGCCGTCCACCTGCTCGGTGGACAGTCCGGTGAGCACCTGGCCTTCCTTATCCATCAGTCCGGCAATGTTGGTCAGCAGCATCAGCTTCTCGGCCTTGAGTGCCTCTGCGACCTTGCCGGCGACCAGGTCGGCGTTGATGTTGTAGGACTCGCCGTCGGCGCCGACGCCAATCGGAGCGATCACCGGAATGAAGTCGCCCTGGACCAGCATGTTCAACAGGCCGGTGTTGATCGACTCGACCTCGCCGACCAGGCCGATGTCGATGATTTCCGGCTGGGTCATTTCCGGGGTCTGGCGGGTGACCTTGAGCTTCTTCGCGCGGATCAGCCCGGCGTCCTTGCCGGTCAGGCCGATGGCGCTGCCGCCGTGGTGGTTGATCAGATTGACGATGTCCTTGTTCACTTGGCCGCCGAGGACCATCTCCACCACGTCCATGGTCTGCGCATCGGTGACGCGCATGCCGTCGACGAAGCGGCTCTCGATGCTCAGGCGCTTGAGCAGGTCGCCGATCTGCGGGCCGCCGCCGTGCACCACCACCGGGTGGATGCCGACCGCCTTCATCAGCACGATGTCGCGGGCGAAGCCGGTCTTCAGCTCGTCGCTCTCCATGGCGTTGCCGCCGTATTTGATCACCAGGGTCTTGCCGACGAAGCGGCGGATGTAGGGCAGTGCTTCGGAGAGAACCTTGGCGACTTGGGTGGCGGCATCACGGCTGAGGGTCATGCTGAACTCCGCTGAACAGAGACTGGGATGAATGCGTCCGACACCGTGCCGGCATCGGAGGGAAATCGGTCGCCGTCGCAAATGGCGAAAGGCCGACGCCCCCCCTGGCGGCGGGCGTCGGCCTCGGTATGCCGGCCGGATTTAGAACGGCAGCTTCAGGTCCGGGGCGACATTATAAAGCTGTGCACGGAACACTTCCTGGATGCGTTGCAGCTCTTCGGCGCTCTCGGCCTCGAAGCGCAGCACCAGCACCGGGGTAGTGTTGGAGGCGCGCACCAGGCCCCAACCCTTCGGATAGTCGACGCGCGCGCCATCGAGAGTGCTCACTTCGGCGTCTGCGCCCCACTGGGCGTCGCGCTGCAGGGCCTCGATGATGGTGAACTTGCTTTCCTCGGTGACCTTGATGTTGATCTCCGGGGTGGAAACGTCGACCGGGAAGTCGGCGAACACCTGGTCGGCATTGCGCGAATCCTTGGCGAGGATCTCCAGCAGGCGCGCGGCGCTGTAGATGCCGTCGTCGAAGCCGAACCAGCGCTCCTTGAAGAATACGTGCCCACTCATCTCGCCGGCGAGCAGGGCGCCGGATTCCTTCATCTTCTTCTTGATCAGCGAGTGGCCGGTCTTCCACATCAGCGGACGGCCGCCGCTGGCCTTGATCAGCGGTGTCAGGCGACGAGTGCACTTGACGTCGAAGATGATCTCGGCGCCCGGGTTGCGCGAGGCCACGTCCTTGGCGAAGAGCATCAGCAGCTGGTCAGGATAGATGATGGCGCCGCTGTTGGTCACCACGCCGACGCGGTCGCCGTCGCCGTCGAAGGCCAGGCCGAGGTCGGCCTTCTCGCTGGCGACCTTGGCGATCAGGTCCTTGAGGTTCTCCGGTTTGCCCGGATCCGGGTGGTGGTTGGGGAAGTTGCCGTCGACCTCGCAGAACAGCGGGATCATCTCGCAGCCGATGGCCTCGAGCAGGCGCGGGGCGATCACCCCGGCGACGCCGTTGCCGCAGTCGACCACCACCTTCAGCTTGCGCGCCAGGCGGATGTCGCCGCGGATCTGCTCGAAGTAGCGCTCCAGCACATCGACCTGTTCGACGCTGCCTTCGCCGGCGGTCAGGTCGCCACTCTCGATGCGCTGGCGCAGCACCTGGATCTGCTCGTTGGCCAGGGTGTCGCCAGCGACGACGATCTTGAAGCCGTTGTAGTCCGGCGGATTGTGACTGCCGGTGAGCTGTACGCCAGACTTGCCGGCGAGGATGTTGGCCGCGTAGTAGAGCACCGGGGTCGGCACCATGCCGACGTCGCTGACGGTGCAGCCGCTGTCGCGCACGCCGCGGATCAACTGCTCGACCAGCTCGGGGCCGGACAGGCGGCCGTCACGCCCGACCGAAACATTCGGCTCGCCCTTGGCCAGGCTCTCCGAGCCGATGGCCCGGCCGATCCAGTAGGCGGCTTCCGGGGTCAGGCTGTCGCCGACCACGCCGCGGATGTCATAAGCCCGGAAGATGCTGGCGGGCAGGGAGGGGGCTTTCTGGAAGCTGTTCATGCAGGGGTGGTGCTCCGATGTTTCCGGACCGCCGGTCCGGGTTACTTCAAGGATGTCCATGTCGAGCATGTCATTGGGTGCAGCAGTCGGCGACCGGCTCGGTGGGCAAGAGGCCAGTCCATTGCCATTCGGTGCCGGCCCGCAGATTTGATGGGCGGGGCGCCGCAGAGTTCCAATCAGTGACTGCCCGAATGGCCGAAGCCGCCGGCGCCGCGCTGGCTCTCGTCGAACGCCTCGACCAGCTGGAAATGCGCCTGCACCACCGGCACCAGCACCAGCTGGGCGATGCGCTCGCCCACTGCGATGCAAAAGGCGCTCTGGCCGCGGTTCCAGCAGGAGACCATGAGCTCGCCCTGGTAGTCCGAGTCGATCAGTCCGACCAGATTGCCGAGGACGATGCCGTGTTTGTGGCCGAGCCCGGAGCGCGGCAGGATCAGCGCGGCCAGGCCGGGGTCGGCGATGTGGATGGCCAGCCCGGTGGGGATCAGGGTGGTCTGCCCCGGCTCCAGGGTCAGATCTTCCTGGAGCATGGCGCGCAGGTCGAGGCCGGCGGAGCCGGAGGTGGCATAAGTCGGCAGCGGATAGGCGCTGCCCAGGCGGGGGTCGAGAATCTTGGCTTGCAGACTGTGCATGGGGTCAGGCCTGGTCGAGGCGGTCGGCGATGAAGGTGATCAGCTGGCGGGCGATCTTGCCCTTGCTGGTTTGGGCGAAGCGGGTTTCCTGTTGCGTGCGGTCGATCACGCTGACCGCGTTTTCCTCGCTGTTGAAGCCGATGCTGGGATTGGCCACATCGTTGGCGACGATCAAGTCGAGATTTTTTGTCTTCAACTTGCGCAGGGCGTATTCCCGCAGGCTTTCGGTCTCGGCGGCGAAGCCGACGCTGAACGGGCGGTCGGGGCGCTGCGCCAGGGTGGCGAGGATGTCCGGGTTGCGCACCAGCTGCAGGAGCAGGCCGTCGTCGTTGTTCGGATCCTTCTTCAGCTTCTGCGGGGCGATTACCTGCGGGCGGTAGTCGGCCACCGCGGCGGCGGCGATGAGGATGTCGCAGGGCATCGCGGCCTCGCAGGCGGCGAGCATGTCGCGGGCGCTGACCACGTCGACGCGCTCGACGCGGTCCGGCGTCGGCAGGTGCACCGGGCCGCTGACCAGGGTGACGCGGGCGCCGGCCTCGGCGGCGGCCTCGGCCAGGGCGAAGCCCATCTTGCCGGAGCTGTGGTTGGTGATGTAGCGCACCGGGTCGATGTTCTCCTGGGTCGGACCGGCGGTGATCAGTACGTGGCGTCCGGTCAGGCGGCCGCTTTCGAAGCAGTCGGCAACCCGCTGGGCAAGCTCCCCGGGCTCCAGCATGCGCCCCGGGCCGACATCGCCGCAGGCCTGGCTGCCTTCAGCCGGGCCGAACAGGCGCATGCCGCGTGCGGTGAGGGTCTGCGCGTTGGCCTGGGTCGCCGGGTCGCGCCACATGGCCTGGTTCATTGCCGGGGCCAGGGTCACCGGCGCGTCGGTGGCCAGCACCAGGGCGGTCAGCAGGTCGTCGGCCATGCCTTGGGCTAGGCGCGCCAGCAGGTCGGCGGTGGCCGGGGCGATCAGCACCAGGTCGGCCCAGCGGGCCAGTTCGATGTGGCCCATCGCCGCTTCGGCTGCGGAGTCGAGCAGATCCAGGTGCACCGGGTGGCCGGAGAGGGCCTGGAGGGTCAGAGGGGTGATGAATTCGCGCCCGCCCCGGGTCATTACCACATGGACTTCCGCACCCTGGTCGCGCAGGCGGCGGACCAGTTCCGCGCTCTTGTAGGCGGCGATGCCGCCGCCGACGCCCAGGACGATGCGTTTCCGATACAGCCGCTGCATAGGCCTGCCTTGCTTTGTTGTCATGATCGAGTGCCCTGGCATGTCCTGGGCAGCAGGACTGCCTGGGTGTGCTCCCCATCACATCCGGACACAAAATGCCGGCTAAGATAGCACACCCCTCGCATCGAGAGCAGTGGGGCGTTCGACAGGGAGGTGGCATGAGCATTCGGGACTGGCCGGCGACGGAGCGGCCGCGGGAAAAACTGCTGGAACAGGGCGCTCCGGCACTGAGCGACGCCGAGCTGCTGGCGATCTTCCTGCGCACCGGGGTCGCCGGGCAGAGTGCGGTGGATCTGGCCCGTCACCTGCTGAACGACTTCGGCAGCCTGCGTGCCCTGCTCGAAGCCGATCGGGCCTCGTTCAGCCGCCGCCTTGGCCTTGGGCCGGCCAAGTTCGCCCAGTTGCAGGCGGTGCTGGAGATGTCGCGCCGCCATCTGGCCGAGCGCTTGCGCCGCGACTCGGCGCTGGAGAGTCCGCAGGCGGTGCGCGACTACCTGAAGGCGCGTCTGCGCCACGAGCCCCACGAGATCTTCGGCTGCCTGTTCCTCGACGCCAAGCACCGGGTGTTGGCCTTCGAGGCGCTGTTCCACGGCACCGTCGACGGCGCCAGCGTCTATCCGCGCCAGGTGGTCAAGCGCGCCCTGGCGCACAACGCCGCCGCGCTGATCCTCACCCACAACCATCCCTCCGGCATCGCCGAGCCGAGCCAGGCGGACCGCAGCCTGACCCAGCGGCTAAAGGAGGCGCTGGCGCTGATCGACGTGCGGGTGCTCGACCACTTCATCGTCGGTGACGGCGAGCCGCTGTCCATGGCCGAGCACGGCTGGCTGTAGTGGCTCCGCGCGCTCAGCGGGCGGGGTGCGGCTTCCCGAGGCGTTCAAGGTAGGCGCTGCCGCCCAGCTGGCGCATCTGCCGGGCGATCCAGTTGGCGCGGCCGCTCACATAGGGGCTCGGCGCGGACGCGCTCCACTTCCGCGGATTGGGCAGGACGGCGGCGAGCAGGCTGGCCTGGCGGGTCGACAGAGAAGGCACGCCAATGCCGAAATGATGGCGGGCGGCGGCCTCGGCGCCGAACACCCCATCGCCCCACTCGGCGCTGTTCAGATAGATCTCAAGAATCCGCTGCTTGGGCCAGAAGAGCTCGATCAGTGCGGTGAACCAGGCCTCGATGCCCTTGCGCAGCCAGCTGCGTCCAGACCAGAGGAACAGGTTTTTCGCCAGCTGCTGGCTGAGGGTGCTGGCGCCGCGCAGCGTGCCGCCCAGCTCGTTGTGTTTCAGGGCGGCGCGGATCGCCGCGAGGTCGAAGCCCCAGTGCTCGGGGAAGTGCTGATCCTCGGCGGCGATCACCGCCATCTTCAGGTCGTCCGGCAGCTGTGCCCAGGAGCGCCATTCCCGCTGCAGTTCGATCGGCCGGCCGTCGAGCCAGGATTCCAGCTTGCGCTCCACCATCAGCGCGCTGCCCGGCGGCGGCATCCAGCGTAGGCTCAGCACCAGCAGGATGGAGCCGGCGGCGAGCCAGAGCGGGAACTGGAGCAGGCGGCGGAGCAGGGAACTGGACATGGTCGGCTTGGCCGGGGCGGTTGGGCGGGCCATTATAGCGACCTCGTTTCGTCTGTCTGGAGTCCCTTTATGGCGCGTGCCTTTCTCGTGCTGGCTGCCCTGTTCGGTTTCACCGGCGTGGCCCTCGGCGCCTTCGGCGCCCATGGGCTGCGCGGTCTGCTGAGTCCGGAATACCTGGAGGTGTTCCAGACCGGCGTGCACTACCAGCAGTTCCACTCCCTGGCGCTGCTCGGCGCCGGCCTGCTCGCCCTGCATCGCCCGGGGCGTCTGCTGGCGGCGGCCGGCATCCTCTTCGGCCTGGGCATCCTGATGTTCTCCGGCAGCCTCTACCTGCTCACCCTGGGCGGGTTCAAGCTGGGTATCGTCACGCCGTTCGGCGGCCTGGCCTTCCTCCTCGGCTGGCTGTGCCTGGGGCTGGCCGGCTGGCGCCTGGGCGCGGCGGCCTGAGTGCCGGGCAGTCTGCCGATGCCTTGGTGATCGTCGCGGATCGGGGCTAGAATGCCAAACCCTCCAGTCGCAACGAACCTGTCATGCGCATTCAGTTGAACGGCGAACCCTACGAACTTGCCGATGGCCAGACCATCGCCGACCTGTTGGCCGGTCTGGATCTGACCGGCCGGCGGGTCGCGGTCGAGCTCAATCTCGATATCGTGCCCCGCAGTCTGCACGCTGCCACCGCCTTGCGCGAGGGCGACCGGGTAGAGGTGGTGCATGCCATTGGTGGTGGTTAGCAGGTCGTTGGAAAACCTCCGCGCCCGGCTCGGCATCGGGAGGGCGCTCCGGCATCACCTTTTCAACCGCCTGCTCAGGAGGAAATCCCGATGAGTCCCGCTCGCAACGACACCCCCTTTACCCTGGCCGGCCGCACCTACAATTCGCGCCTGCTGGTCGGCACCGGCAAGTACAAGGATCTCGAAGAGACCCGCCAGGCCATCGAGGCCTCCGGCGCCGAGATCGTCACCGTCGCGGTGCGCCGCACCAACATCGGCCAGAACCCCGGCGAGCCGAACCTGCTGGAGGTGATCAGCCCCGCGCGCTACACCATTCTGCCCAACACCGCCGGCTGCTACACCGCCGAGGAGGCGGTGCGCACCTGTCGCCTGGCGCGCGAACTGCTGGACGGGCACAAGCTGGTCAAGCTGGAGGTGCTGGCCGACCAGAAGACCCTGTTCCCCAACGTGATCGAGACCCTCAAGGCCGCCGAAGTGCTGGTCAAGGACGGTTTCGACGTGATGGTCTACACCAGCGACGATCCGATCATCGCCCGCCAGTTGGCCGAGATCGGCTGCATCGCGGTGATGCCGCTGGCCGGCCTGATCGGCACCGGCCTCGGCATCTGCAACCCTTACAACCTGCAGATCATCCTCGAGGAGGCGACGGTGCCGGTGCTGGTGGATGCCGGCGTGGGTACTGCCTCGGACGCCACCATCGCCATGGAGCTGGGCTGCGAGGCGGTGCTGATGAACAGCGCCATCGCCCACGCCCAGGACCCGGTGCTGATGGCCCGGGCGATGAAGCACGCCATCGAGGCCGGGCGCCTGGCCTGGCTCGCCGGGCGCATGCCGAAGAAGCTCTACGCCAGCGCCTCGTCGCCGCTGGAAGGCTTGATTCGTTAATTTGCCGGGCGGCGCCCGGCGTCGCCTGCGTTCAGCGAAGCGAGTCCTGTCCGTGAGGGCAGGGCTCGTTTGTCTTTTCAGGAAGCGTTATGACCGACGAAATCCAACAAGCGCCGCAAACCGCCGCCGAAGCGCCGCGCCTGCGCACCATCAAGAGCTTCGTGATGCGCGCCGGACGCGTGACCGAAGGCCAGCAGCGCGGCCTCGAACAGGGCTGGCTGCAGTTCGGCCTGGAACTGGAAGATGGCCTGCGCGACCTCGACCAGGTGTTCGGACGCCAAGCACTGCGCACCTTCGAGATCGGCTTCGGCATGGGCCATTCGACCCTGAAGATGGCCGCGGCTGCCCCGGAGCAGGACTTCATCGGCGTCGAGGTGCACAGGCCGGGCGTCGGCGCCCTGCTCAGCGGCGCCCTGGCGCAGAGTCTGACCAACCTGCGCGTATACAGCTGCGATGCGCTGGACGTGCTGCGCCAGTGCGTGGCCGACGCCAGCCTGGACCGTGTGCTGCTGTTTTTTCCCGATCCCTGGCACAAGAGCCGGCACCACAAGCGGCGCATCGTCCAGCCGGCATTCGCTGAACTGGTGCGGCAGAAGCTCAGGATCGGCGGCGTGCTGCACATGGCCACCGATTGGCAGCCCTATGCCGAGCACATGCTGGAAGTAATGAGTGCCGCGCCGGGCTACCGTAACCTGGCCGAGAGTGGCACCTATGTGCCGCGCCCGGAAGAGCGCCCGGTGACCAAATTCGAGCGACGTGGCGAGCGCCTCGGGCATGGGGTATGGGATCTGAAGTTCCAGCGCGTGGAGTGAGAGGTGCTGGTCCCGTAGGGTAGAAAACGACCGCAGGTCTTTTCCACCAACCGGCCACGCCATGACTTTCCGGTGGAAAACGCTGCGCGGTTTTCCTCCCTATGCCTGCAGACGCTTCGTTCGCCAGCCCTCAGCGCCGCTCGGCGATCACCCCGATGCCGACGAACACCAGGATCAGCGCCGGCGCCAGCAGGTGATTGTTCAGCTGCGCCAGCGCCCTGGCCAGCCAGGGCGTGGCGTGGATGATCAGCATGCCGTAGCCCAGGGCGCAGAGCAGGATGAACAGCAGGGCGCGGAAGACGAAATTCAGGCTGCCGACCCGTCGCTGTAGCCAGGCGTTGATCAGCGGACCGAACAGTACCAGCAGTGCGGCGACCACGGCCAGGGCGATCTCGTCGAGGTGGCTGCGGCACCAGCGCGAGAGGGTGACGAAGAGGTTAAGTAGCAGGTCCATGGGCTCTCCTTGGCGAGGGACGACGCGGGCCAGTCTAACCGCTGTCGCGCGGCAGGCCTGCCACCCCGGACACGGACGGAAGAAAATGCTGCAGCAGATCGTTGAGAAACAGCTGGCCGCGGGCGGTCGGCCGCAATACTTGGGGATCGCTCTCCAAGAGGCCTGCGGCGCGGGCGGCGGCGCAGGGCTCTGCGATGCTGGCGCGTGGCAAGCCAGTGCGCTGTGTGAAGAGCTTCACTGGCACGCCCTCGCTCAGGCGCAGGGCGTTCATCATGAACTCGAACGGCAGCTCGGCTGCCTCCAGCAGGCGTTCGCCAGCCTGGAAGCGCTTGTCCGGGGCGAGGTAGTCCTTGGGGAGGCGGGTCTTCCAGGTACGGCGGATGCGCCCGTCCGGATCGCTCAGCTTGGCATGGGCGCCGGCGCCGATACCGAGAAAATCGCCGAAGGTCCAGTAGTTGAGGTTGTGCCGTGCGCGCTGGCCGCCTCTGGCATGGGCCGAGGTCTCGTACTGGATGAAGCCTTCGGCAGCCAGTAGCGTCTGGCCGGCTTCCTGGATGTCCCAGAGGAGGTCATCTTCGGGAATCTGTGGCGGCTGGCTCCAGAACAGGGTGTTCGGCTCCAGGGTCAGCTGGTACCAGGACAGGTGGGGCGGCGCCAAGGCGATGGCCTGGCGCAGGTCGGCCAGCGCTCCGGCCACGTCCTGGCCGGGCAGGCCGTGCATCAGGTCGAGGTTGAAATTGTCGAAGCCGGCGCGCCGCGCCATTTCGGCGGCACGGATCGCATCAAAGCCATCGTGGATGCGGCCCAAGGCCTGGAGCTGCGCTGTCTGGAAGCTCTGCACGCCGATCGACAGGCGGTTGATGCCGAGGTGGCGATAATTGGCGAATTTTTCCTGTTCGAAGGTGCCCGGGTTGGCTTCGAGGGTGATTTCGATGTCATGTGCGAAGCCCAGACGCCGGTTGACCCCGCTCAGCAGGCGGTCGAGGGCGCGGGCGGAGAACAGACTGGGCGTGCCGCCGCCGAAGAAGATCGACACGAGCTCGCGGCCATGGGCAGCCGGCAGGTCGGCCTCGAGGTCGGCGAGCAGAGCGTCGACGTAGACTTCTTCCGGCAGTTCGGGGCCGGCGGCGTGGGAGTTGAAGTCGCAGTATGGGCACTTGCGCACGCACCAGGGGATGTGAACGTACAGCGCCAGGGGAGGTGGCTGGAATCTGCCTTCCCTCTCCCCCGGCCCCTCTCCCGGAGGGCGAGGGGAGGAAAAGCCGAGAGGCTGGGGAGGGGGCTGTCGGCTCATGCCAGCCCCAGCCGCTGCCTGAGCAGGGCCATGGCACGGGCGCGGTGGCTCAGCCGGTTCTTCTCGACCGGTGCCAGTTCGGCGCTGGCACAATCCCTCTCCGGTACCCAGAACAGCGGATCATAACCAAAGCCATTCGCGCCACGCGGCGCATGCAGGATGCGCCCGTGCCACAGGCCCTCGCAGATGATAGGCAGTGGGTCCTCGGCATGCCGCAGCAGGGCCAGCACGCAGACGAACTGGGCGCCGCGCCCGGCGTCCGGCACGTCCCTGAGCGCCTCCAGCAGCTTGGCGTTGTTCGCCGCATCGCCGCCTTCGCCGGCATAGCGCGCCGAGTAGATGCCCGGCGCGCCGCTGAGGGCGTCCACTGCCAGGCCCGAGTCGTCGGCCAGCGCCGGCAGGCCGGACACCTGTGCGGCGTGGCGGGCCTTGAGGATGGCGTTCTCGACGAAGGACAGGCCGGTTTCTGCCGGCTCGTGACTGCTGAACTCAGCCACCGAGCGCACCTTGACGGCGTCGCCCAGCAGGGCCTGGAGTTCCTTGAGTTTGCCGGCGTTGTGGCTGGCCAGTACCAGTTGGGAAAGAGTCATCATTCGTCGGGGAAGAATTGCTGGTCGAACTCGAAGCTGTTGAGTGGGCCGCCGCCGCTCTGGACTTCGACCGTGAAGTGCAGGGTTTCCTTGTCGAAGGGGAACTGCGACAGGTAATAGATGGCCTCGCCCTCGCGTACCTCGCGGAACCTCAGCGTGCGGATCTGCCCCAGTAGGTTGCGCACCTGGGCCTTGACCGTCGCGGGCTGGGCCTTGCCGTCCTTCTGCACGGAGACATTGAGCACGCCCTGGGTCTTGCTACGGACGATACCGGCGGCGCTGGCGATCTCCGGCTGCAGGAAGCCGGAGTTGAAGGCACTGTAGTGCACATCGAGTTCGCCGAACTTCTGCATGCGCTCGGCGGCGGTGGCCGACAGCGACAGGCAGAGGGTGAGCAGGAACAGGGCTGGGGGGCGCATGGCGATCTCCTTACCGGAAGAGCTCGGGGCGAGGGCATCCGGCCGTATCGCCGTGGCCGGCCAGGGCTGGAGATCAGCGGCGGCTGACATGGTAGATGCCGATTTCACCTAACAGATTAGGCCACAGGCGACTGGCCCAGCCATGCCGGTGCTCACGGTCCACGGCCAGGCGCTGCAGCACCTGTACCTGGCGTTCGCGGCACAGCGCCTCGAAGTCCTTGAAGGTGCAGAAGTGGATATTCGGCGTGTTGTACCAAGTGTAGGGCAGGAACTCGGAAACCGGCATCCGCCCCTTGCTCGCCAGGTACCAGCGGCAGCGCCAGTGGCCGAAGTTGGGGAAGGTGATGATGCAGGTGCGGCCGACCCGCAGCATCTCTTCGAGAATGCGGTCCGGGTAGTGCACGGCCTGCAGCGCCTGGGTCATCACCACCACGTCGAAGCTGTCGCTGGCGAGGTTGCCGAGGCCCTTGTCCAGATCCTGCTCGATCACGTTGACGCCTTTGTCGAGGCAGGCGGTGATGTTCTGGGGGTCGATCTCCAGGCCGTAGCCACCAACCCGCTTGTGCTCACGCAGCCGGGCCAACAACTCGCCGTTGCCGCAGCCGAGGTCGAGGACCCGGCTGCCGGCGGGAATCCACTCTTGGATGATGTCCAGGTCAGCTCTCAAGGTCGCCTCACAACGCGATTCGGTTCATGTAGCTGCGGAACCCTTGCAGATAGCGGGGAATCGGTATCAGGAAGGCGTCGTGACCCTGCGGCGCGTCGATTTCCAGGTAACTGACGTTCTTGCCCGCGGCGATCAGTGCATCGACGATTTCCCGCGAGCGGGCCGGCGAGAAGCGCCAGTCGGTGGTGAAGGACATCAGGCAGAAGTCGGCCTGGGCCGCTGCCAGGGTCCTGGCCAGATCGTCGCCGTGCGCGGCGGCGGGGTCGAAGTAGTCCAGCGCCTTGGTCATCAGCAGGTAGGTGTTGGCGTCGAAGCGGCCGGAGAACTCCTCGCCCTGGTAGCGCAGGTAGCTCTCCACCTGGAACTCGACGCTGTGAAAGTCGTAGTTGAGCTGGTCGGTCTTCAGCTCGCGGCCGAATTTCTCGCCCATGGCGTCGTCCGACAGGTAGGTGATATGGCCGACCATGCGCGCCAGCATCAGGCCGCGCTTGGGGATTACCCCGTGCTCCTGGAAATGCCCACCGTGGAAGTCCGGATCGGAGAGGATCGCCTGGCGCGCCACCTCGTTGAAGGCGATGTTCTGCGCCGACAGCTTGGGCGCCGAGGCGATGGCCAGGCAATGGCGCACCCGCTCGGGATAGCTGATGGTCCACTGCAGGGCCTGCATGCCGCCGAGGCTGCCGCCGATCACTGCGGCCCACTGCTGGATGCCCAGGGCGTCGGCCAGGCGCGCCTGGCTGTGCACCCAGTCCTCCACCGTCACCACCGGGAAGTCCGCGCCATAGGGCCGGGCGGTCGCCGGGTTGAGGCTGGAGGGGCCGGTGGAGCCGTTGCAGCCGCCGAGGTTGTTCAGGCTGACGACGAAGAAGCGGCGGGTGTCGATGGGCTTGCCGGGGCCGATGCAGCTATCCCACCAGCCGGGCTTGCGGTCCTCGGGGCTGTGGTAGCCGGCGGCATGGTGATGGCCGGACAGGGCGTGACAGATCAGCACCGCATTGCTGCGTGCCGCGTTGAGTTCGCCGTAGGTTTCATAGACCAGTTCGTAGTCGCCCAGACTGCGTCCGCAGGCGAGCATCAGCGGTTCGCTGAAGTGCAGCATCTGCGGGCGAACCAGACCGACAGAATCTTCGGGTAAAGCCAATGGCAGGCCCCTGCTCTCGCAAAAAAGAGCGCCAGTCTAGGGCCTGTCATCGATTATTTCCACGCTTGCGTTGCCGCCTGAAGGCAGCCCAGGCAAGGCGCCGCCTGTCGGCAATGGTCATTTCCCTGTCAAAGGGTGCAACACCGCATCGGCCGTGGCTCAGGCGTCCGGCCGCGGGGTGAGGCCGGGTAGCTCGGGAAGCTGCCGGGGCTGGCGGATGCGTACCCGCTTCTGGCGGTTCAGTTCGCCGCTTTCCAGGCTCACCTGACTCTTCGGCACGCCGAAGGCGCCGGCGAGGAAGGCCAGCAGGTGGGCGTTGGCCTTGCCCTCCACCGGCGGGGCGGTGAGGCGGATCTTCAGGCGCTCGCCATGCAGCCCGGCGAACTCGTCCTTGCTGGCCTTGGGCTGCAGGTGGCAGGCGAGGATCAGGTCCGCGCCGTCCCAGCGGTACCAGGCGCTGCTCATGTGGCTGCTCAAAGGAAGGGGCTGAGTGCCCGCGGCATGCCGGTCATGGCGGCGAGGTTGTTGACCACCAGCATGTCGACCAGGTTCAGCGCGATGAACGCGAAGATCGGCGAGATGTCCAGCCCGCCGAGATTCGGCAGAATGCGCCGGATCGGCGACAGCAGGGGTTCGCAGATCTGGTTGACCAACTGAGCGGCCGGATTGTAACTGCCGGGGGCTACCCAGGAGAGGATTACGCTGACGATCAGGGCGAAGAAGAACACCTTGAGGAACAGCGAAGTGACACCGATGGCCGACCAGATCAGCAGCAGCAGCAGGTAGTTGCCGACGCCGTAGCCCATCAGCAGCAGGATCCCGATCATCAGCAGCAGTTGGACCAGGATGGCCAGCACCAGGGAGGCGAAGTCCAGCCCGCCGAAGCCGGGAACGATCCGCCGCAGCGGCTTGAGCAGCGGCTGGGTGGCCTTGAGCACGAACTGGCTGAGAGGGTTGTAGAAGTCGGCGCGCACCAGCTGGAGGATGAAGCGCAGCAGGACGATCAGCAGGTAGAGGCTGCCGAGGCTCTGCACGATATAAATGGTCGCGGTATTCAATCCGTTCATTCGGGAATGGCTCCTTGGTTATCGGCCCAACTGTTCGGCCAGTTCGGCGGAGCGCCGGGCAGCAGCGTCCAGCGCCTGCTGCACCAAGGCTTCGAAGCCGCCGGCCTGGAAGGTGTTGATTGCCGCTTCGGTGGTGCCGTTCGGCGAGGTCACCCGGCGGCGCAGTTCAGCGGCGTCGACGCCGCTTTCGGTGGCCATGCGCGCTGCACCGAGGGCAGTCTGCAGAGTCAGCTGCGCGGCGGTGCCGTGCGGCAGGCCGAGTCGCTCGCCGGCGGCGGTCATGGCCTCCATGAGCAGGAAGAAATACGCCGGGCCGCTGCCGGACACCGCGGTGACGGCATCCAGCAGGCGCTCCTCGTCGAGCCACAGGGTCAGGCCGACCGCGCCCAGCAGCTGTTCGGCCTGCTGGCGCTGTTCGGCGGACACCCGGGCGTTGGCGAACAGGCCGCTGACGCCCTGGCGCAGCAGTGCCGGGGTGTTCGGCATGCAGCGTACCAGCGGTCGCTCGCCCAGCCAGGACTCCAGGCTGGCGCAGTCGATGCCGGCGGCGATGGAGACGATCAGCTGCTGCGGGCGCAGGTGGGCGGCGAGCGCCTGGCAGACCGCCTTCATCACCTGCGGCTTGACCGCCAGTACCACCACCTCGGCACCGGCGGCGGCCTCGGCGTTGTCGGCGAACAGCTCGATGCCGTGCTCGGCGGCGATGCGGGCGCGCTGTTCGGCGCCCGGACCGCTGGCGCGGATCGCGGCGGCCGGCACGCCCTGGGCGCGCAGCCCGCCGATCAGGCTGGCGGCCATGTTGCCGGCGCCGATGAAGGCGATGCGGGTGTCACTCATGAAGGACTTTCCTTTATCTAGCGGGGAGGGTGCCCGTAGTCGCGGGCGCCGAACAGGGCGGTGCCGATGCGGATCCAGGTGGCGCCTTCGGCGATGGCGGCCTCCAGGTCGTGGCTCATGCCCATGGAGAGAGTATCGAGATCGAGGTCAAGGCCATCCTTCAATTCGCGCAGGCGGGCAAAGGCGGCGCGTTGGGCTGCGGGGTCGTCGGTCGGTTCGGGAATCGCCATCAGCCCGCGCAGGCGCAGGTTGGGCAGCTCCACCACGGCGCGGGCGAATTCCGCCAGTTCCGCGGGGGTGCAGCCGGACTTGCTTGCCTCGCCGCTGACGTTCACCTGCAGGCAGATGTTCAAGGGCGGCAGCCCGGCCAGGCGCTGCTCGGACAGGCGCTGGGCGATTTTCAGCCGGTCGACCGAGTGCACCCAGGCGAAATGTTCGGCGATGGCGCGGGTCTTGTTGGACTGGATCGGCCCGATGAAATGCCAGGTCAGGGCCAGGTCGGCCAAGTCGGCCTGCTTGGCCAGAGCCTCCTGCAGGTAGTTCTCGCCGAAGTCGCGCTGGCCGCAGGCGAAGGCTTCGCGCAGGTCGGCAGCGGGCCTGGTCTTGCTCACGGCTAGCAAGTGCACGCCCTGCGGATCGCGCCCGGAAGCTTGCGCCGCCTCACGGATACGCGCGCGAACCTTTGCAACATTCTCTGGGATCGTGGACATTTGTACCGTTTCCTGCCCGGGCCGCCGGCTGTCGCGGCATTCTACCCGCTTGTTTGTGATTGGGGACCCCCATGGACATTACCGAGCTGCTCGCCTTCAGCGCCAAGCAGGGCGCGTCGGACTTGCACCTCTCTTCCGGTCTGCCGCCGATGATCCGCGTCGACGGCGACGTGCGCCGCATCAACCTGCCGCCGATGGATCACAAGCAGGTGCACGCGCTGATCTACGACATCATGAACGACAAGCAGCGCAAGGATTACGAAGAATTCCTCGAGACCGACTTCTCCTTCGAAGTACCCGGCGTGGCACGCTTCCGGGTCAACGCCTTCAACCAGAATCGCGGTGCCGGCGCGGTGTTCCGGACCATCCCGTCGCGGGTGCTGAGCATGGACGACCTGGGGATGGGCGAAGTGTTCAAGAGGATCACCGACGTGCCCCGCGGGCTGGTGCTGGTCACCGGCCCCACCGGTTCGGGCAAGTCGACCACCCTGGCGGCGATGCTCGACTACCTGAACGTCAACAAGCACCACCACATCCTCACCATCGAGGACCCGATTGAATTCGTCCACGAGTCGAAAAAGTGCCTGATCAACCAGCGTGAGGTGCACCGCGATACCCTGGGCTTCGCCGAGGCGCTTCGTTCGGCGCTGCGCGAGGACCCGGACGTCATCCTGGTGGGCGAGATGCGCGACCTGGAAACCATCCGCCTGGCGCTGACCGCCGCGGAAACCGGCCACCTGGTGTTCGGCACCCTGCACACCACCTCGGCGGCCAAGACCATCGACCGGGTGATCGACGTGTTCCCCGCGGAAGAGAAGTCGATGGTCCGCTCGATGCTCTCCGAATCGCTGCAGGCGGTGATTTCCCAGACCCTGCTGAAGAAGGTCGGTGGCGGACGGGTGGCGGCCCACGAGATCATGATCGGCACCCCGGCGATCCGCAACCTGATCCGCGAGGACAAGGTGGCGCAGATGTACTCGGCGATCCAGACCGGCGGCTCGCTGGGCATGCAGACCCTCGACATGGCCCTGAAGAGCCTGCTGTCCAAGGGTACGCTCACCCGCGAGAGCGCCCGCGAGAAGGCGAAGATTCCCGACAATTTCTAGACCGGGCGCCGCCCGGGCGGACGGCCTGCTGCGGGCAGCCGCCGCGCCTCCCCGGGGGCCCGGGAGCGTGACAGGCGATCAAGACCATGGAATTCGAAAAGCTGCTGCGCCTGATGATGGAGAAGAGCGCTTCCGATCTGTTCATTACCGCGGGCATGCCGCCCTCGATGAAGCTCAACGGGCGCCTCGTGCCGGTGACCCGCAACCCCCTGTCGCCGGAGCAGGCCCGGGAAACCGTGTTCGCGGTGATGAACGAGCAGCAGCGTCGCGAGTTCGCCGCCAGCCACGAGTGCAACTTCGCCATCAGCGCCCGTGGCATCGGCCGCTTTCGGGTCAGCGCCTTCTACCAGCGTAACCTGGCGGGCATGGTGCTGCGGCGCATCGAGACGCGCATTCCGACCCTCGATGAACTCCAGCTGCCCAAGGTGCTGCGCGAGCTGTCGATGACCAAGCGCGGCCTGGTGCTGTTCGTCGGCGCCACCGGTACCGGCAAGTCCACCTCGTTGGCGGCGATGATCGGCTATCGCAACCAGAACAGCAGTGGCCACATCATCTCCATCGAGGACCCGATCGAGTTCATCCACCAGCACCAGGGCTGCATCGTCACCCAGCGCGAGGTGGGCATCGACACCGAGTCCTTCGAGGTGGCGCTGAAGAACACCCTGCGCCAGGCACCGGACGTGATCATGATCGGCGAGATCCGCACCCGCGAGACCATGGACTACGCAGTAGCCTTCGCCGAGACCGGTCACCTGTGCCTGGCCACCCTGCATGCCAACAACGCCAACCAGGCGCTCGACCGGATCATCAACTTCTTCCCCGCCGACCGCCAGCATCAGGTGTGGATGGATCTGTCGCTGAACCTGCGCGCCATCGTCGCCCAACAGCTCGTACCGACGCCGAACGGCAAGGAGCGCCGGGTAGTGATCGAGGTGTTGATCAATACTCCGCTGATCGCCGACCTGATCCGCAAGGGCGAGGTCCACGAACTCAAGGCGGTGATGAAACGCTCCACCGAGCAGGGCATGCAGACCTTCGACCTGGCACTGTACCAGCTCTACAATCAGGGCGAGATCACCTACGAGGAAGCCCTGCGCCATGCCGATTCGGCCAACGACCTGCGCCTGATGATCAAGCTGGAGTCGGAGACCGATGGCAGGCACCTGGACAGAGTGGCCGACGAACTCAGCCTGCAGGCCAGCGAGGACGACATCGGCCGGCGCATGCGCTGAAGGAGCCAGATTGCCGAACGGCCAGGGGGCAGGACCTTCTTGCTGCAGCCGTCGCTTTCGACCATCCTGCAATTCTTTTCAGGAGATTCGTCATGCAGGTTCAGGATACCCACAGCAAGCTCGTCGGCTACCTGCTGTGGATCTTCGGCTTTCTCGGCGCGCACCGCTTCTACTACGGCCGCCCGCTGACCGGGACGATCTGGTTCTTCACCCTCGGCCTGCTCGGCATCGGCTGGCTGATCGACCTGTTCCTGATTCCGTCGATGGACCGCGAGGCAGACCTGCGCTTCCATGCCGGTTCTACCGACTACAACATCGCCTGGCTCCTGCTGACCTTCCTCGGCATCTTCGGCGTGCACCGCATGTACCTGGGCAAGTGGCTCACCGGCCTGCTTTATCTGCTGACCGGCGGCTTGTTCCTGATCGGCGTACTTTATGACTTCTGGACGCTGAACGAGCAGGTATCCCTGCGCAACGCCCAGCGGGGTTATTGATTGCCGGAACGACAAGACCCGCCGGTTGGCGGGCCTTGTCGTTTGAGCGGTGCTGCGGGCTTTTGTAGGAGCAGAACAGGATGCAGGGTGGATGCCGCTTTGTGCATCCACCTGACGGGGCGGTGGAAAACACTTCGCGGTTTGCCACCCTACAGGCTCACGCCTGGTAGCTGATCCGTCCGTCGAGCAGGGTGTAGCGCACTGCGCCGGGCAGGCAGTGGCCGATGAACGGTGAGTTGCGTCCCCGGGACAGCCAGCTCTCGCCAGCCAGGGTGGAGGCCTCGGGGTCGAACAGCACCAGGTCGGCCGGAGCGCCGGCCACCAGGCGGCCCGCCGGCAGGCGCAGGGCCTGGGCCGGGCCGTGGGTGAGGCGCGCGAGCAGGGTTGGCAGGTCGAGCACGCCTTCCTGGACCAGGCTCAGGGCCAGCGGCAGCAGCAATTCCACGCTGCTGATGCCGGGCTCGGTGGCGCCGAACGGGGCCAGCTTGGCATCCCGCTCGTGGGGCTGGTGGTGGCTGGCGATGGCCTGGATGGTGCCGTTCCTGACCGCTTCGCGCAGGCCGTCGCGGTCGGCGCGTGAGCGCAGCGGCGGCTGCACGTGGTAGAGGCTGGAGAAGCCGGCCAGCGCCTCGTCGGTGAGAATCAGCTGGTACAGCGCCACGTCGGCGGTCACCGGCAGGCCGCGGGCCCGGGCCTCGGCGATCATCCGCGCGCCGCGGGCGCTGGAGAGCTGGCTGAAGTGGGCGCGCACGCCGGCCTGTTCGACCAGCAGCAGATCGCGAGCCAGAGCCACGGTTTCCGCCGTTTCCGGAATGCCCGCCAGGCCCAGGAAGCTGGCCGTCGGCCCTTCGTGGGCGAGGCCGTCCTCGGCGAGGGCGGCATCCTGGGAGTGGAACACCACGGTCAGGTCGAAGGTGGCGGCGTATTCCAGGGCGCGGCGCAGGTTGCGGTTGCTGGCGAAGCTGGCCAGGCCGTTGCCGAAGGCGACACAGCCGGTGTCGCGCAGGGCGACCAGCTCGGCCAGTTGCTCGCCGGCCAGCTCCCTGGTCAGCGCGCCGACCGGGAAGACCTTGGTGTGGCCGGCGTCGCGGGCGCGGTCGAGGATCAGTTCGGCCACCGCCGGGGTGTCCAGCACCGGCTTGGTCAGCGGCGGGCAGCACAGGCTGGTGACGCCGCCGGCAGCGGCGGCGCGGGTTTCGCTGGCGATGCTGCCCTTGCGGCTGTAGCCGGGCTCGCGCAGGGCGACCGACAGGTCGACCAGGCCGGGGGCGGCGATCAGGCCGCGGGCGTCGAGGGTCTCTTCGGCCTCGAAGGCGGCCGGCGCTTGTCCTACGGCGGCGATCCTGCCGTCGGCCAGGTAGAGGTCGGCGACCTGGTCCAGGCCGCTGGCCGGGTCGATGACGCGGGCGCCGAGGATACGGGTGCGCATCGGTAGTTACTCCTCGAATGCGGATGCGGAATGGAGTTGGCGCTGCGCGGTCTGCCCGCTCATGGCCATGGACAGCACCGCCATGCGCACGGCGATGCCGTAGGTGACCTGGTTGAGGATCACCGACTGGGCGCCGTCGGCCACTGCCGACTCGATCTCCACGCCGCGGTTGATCGGTCCCGGGTGCATGACTATGGCATCCGGTTTGGCCAGCGCCAGGCGCGTGCTGTTCAACCCGTAGAGGCGGTAGAACTCACCCTGGCTGGGCAGCAGGCCGCCCTGCATGCGCTCGCGCTGCAGGCGCAGCATGATCACCACGTCGACGTCCCTGAGGCCCTCGGCCAGGTCGTGAAAGACGCGCACGCCGTACCGCTCGAGATCCGTCGGCAGCAGGGTCTTGGGGCCGATCACGCGGATGTCCGGGCAGCCGAGGGCGCGCAGGGCGAGCATGTCCGAGCGCGCCACCCGCGAGTGCAGGACGTCGCCGACGATGGCCACAGAGAGGTTCTCGAAGCCGCCCTTGTGGCGGCGGATGGTCAGCATGTCGAGCATGCCCTGGGTCGGGTGGGCATGGCGGCCGTCGCCGCCGTTGATCACCGCCACGTCGGGACAGACATGCTCGGCGATGAAGTGCGCAGCCCCGGAGTCGGCGTGGCGGATGACGAACATGTCGGCGGCCATCGCCTCGAGGTTGCGCAGGGTGTCGAACAGGGTCTCGCCCTTGCTGGTCGAGGAGGTCGACACGTTGAGCGTGATCACGTCGGCGGACAGCCGCTGGGCGGCCATCTCGAAGGTGGTGCGGGTGCGCGTGGAGTTCTCGAAGAACACGTTGCAGACGGTCTTGCCGCGCAGCAGCGGGACCTTCTTCACCGCGCGGGTGCCGACCTCGAGGAAGGAGTCGGCGGTGTCGAGAATCTCGGTCAGCAGCTCGCGGGACAGACCGTCGAGCGAGAGGAAATGGCGCAGCTGGCCCTGGTCGTTGAGCTGCAGCGGGCGCTTGGCGTCGTTCGGCGTCATCGCGGAGGAACTCTTGGGTTAGGCGGAGGCAAGGACCTGGCGCTCGAGGGCGAGCGGTGCGGGGCCGAGCAATTTTACCCGTTCGTCGGGGGCGAGCGACAGGGTCTGGCCGACCACGTCCGGGCGGATCGGCAGTTCGCGGGCGTCGAGGTCGAGCAGGCAGACCAGGGTCACGCTGGCCGGGCGGCCGTAGTCGAACAGCTCGTTGAGGGCGGCGCGTACAGTGCGGCCGGTCATCAGCACGTCGTCGATCAGCACCAGGTGCTGTCCCTCGATCTCGAAGGGCAGCGCGGAAGGGCGTACCTGCGGGTGCAGGCCGCTTTGGGTGAAGTCGTCGCGGTAGAAGGACACGTCCAGCACGCCCAGCGGCTCCTTGCTGCCGAGGGTGTCCAGCAGGGCCTGGGCGACCCAGACGCCGCCGGTGTGGATGCCGACGAAGCGCGGCGTGTCGATGTGCTGGCTCAGCAGGTGGCGGTTCAGTTCGGCAGCCATCCTGGGCAGCAGTGCAGCGGGATCGGGCAGGGTCATGGGCGGTCTCCTTGGGTGCGCCGCGGATCGCGGTGCCATGGTTTCAGCTGGCTGGGCGCTCTGCCAGCCAGCCTTCCAGTAACAGGGCGGCAGCCAGGGCGTCCACCGGGCGCTGGCGGTAGCCGTCGCGCTGGCCCTGGGCCAGGCGGTGACCCTTGGCCTCGAAGGTGGTCAGGCGCTCGTCGTGGGTGTGCACCGGCAGGTTGAGGCGGCCGTGCAGGCGGCGGGCGAAGCGCTCGGCGCGCTCACTCATCTCGCTCGGCGTGCCATCCATGTTCAGCGGCAGGCCGACCACGATGGCGTCCGGCTGCCACTCCTCGATCAGCTTCTCGACCTGGGTCCAGTCGGGCACGCCGTTCTGTGCCTTGAGCACGCAGAGCTCGCGGGCCTGGCCGGTGATCGCTTGGCCGACGGCGACGCCGATCTGTCGGGTGCCGTAGTCGAAGCCGAGCAGCAGGCGCAGCCCGCTCATGCGTGGCCGGCCTGGGAGGTCAGCAGGGCGAGGTTGATGCCCAGGCGGGCAGCGGCAGCGGCCAGGCGCTGTTCCGCCGGGGTGTCGAAGAGGATGGTGGGATCGACCGGACAGGTCAGCCAGATGTTCTGCAGCAGCTCGGTCTCCAGCTGGCCGGCATCCCAGCCAGCGTAGCCGAGGGCAATCAGGCAACGCGCCGGGCCGCTGCCGTCGGCGATGGCCAGCAGCGTGTCCTGGGAGGTGGATAGCGCCAGCCCGCCCAGATCCAGGGTTGCCTGGAAGCTGTAGCCGGGCGCATGCAGGACGAAGCCGCGGTCGGTCTGCACCGGGCCGCCAGTATAGATCGGCAGGCCGCGGCGCTCTTCGCTCGGCGGGCTGTCCGGGCTCAGCTGGGCGAGCACCTGGCCCAGGTCGAGCTCGCTCGGGCGGTTGACCACCAGGCCCATGGCGCCCTGGTCGTTGTGCTCGATCAGATAGACGAGAGCCTGCGCGAAATGGGGATCGGCCATGTGCGGCATGGCGATCAGGAAATGGTGCTTGAGGTATTGGGGGGCAGTGTTCATCTTCATCGGCCTAGTTTCAAGCTTCGGGGCGCAGGCTTCAAGAGTGGCGCAGGGTTGCACGGCGGACCCGCGCGGTCGGCCCGGCATCGGTCGTCAGTTGCTCGACAGCCGGTCGCCGCGCTTGAAACGCCAGGTCCGGATGATTTCCAGCCGGTCGATGTCGGCCAGATCGCCGGTGAACGGGGCGTAGGGAGCGGCCAGACGGACGATGCGCAGCGCCGCCTGGTCCAGGACCGGCTCGCCGGAGGACTCCAGGACCAGCACTTCGTAGAGGGTGCCGTCGCGATTGATCGACACCAGCAGGCGCAGGCTGCCGTAGAGATGCTGACGGCGGGCATCCTCGGGATAGTTGAGGTTGCCGATCCGCTCGACCTTCCTGCGCCACTCTTCCTTGTACCAGGCGCCCTTGTCGCGCATGGTCGAGGCCGCGTTGAGGCGGTGGATCCGCGGGCGCTTGGCGTAGCGCTGGACGTCGTTGGCCAGCTCGGCCTCCAGGCTGGCGATCTCGCTGGACAGCTGGGCGCTGTCGAAGGTCGGCGTCGTCGGGCTGGGCGGAGCCGGCTTGGCCGGCTCGCGCTTGACCGGCGCCTTTTCCGGCTGCGGCTTGCGCGTCGTCACTACCGCCTTCGGTTCCTGCTTGGGCGCCGCGGGTGGTGCGACAGGAGGCGGGGTGACCTGGTTGATCTCGGTGTCTTGAAAGGGAGCGGTTTCGGTGGTCTTGGGTTTCGCCAGGTGTTCCAGGGTGCCGCTGCCCTGCTGATTGTCCTGGGCGAGGAAGTCGGCCTCCTTGGGCTTTTCCTCGCTCTTGAAGGTGGACAGGGTGATTTCCAGGGTCTTGCTGACCGCGGTTGGTTTCGGCAGCTCGAAGCCGAGGCCGAGGATCAGGGCCAGGTGCAGCAGCACGGCGAGGAGCAGGGTCAGGCCCAGGCGATCCGCGGGACGGACGCCGGGGCGGGCGGGTGCGGGCGGAGGGGAGACTGCGGTCATGGCTTTTCGGCTTGCTACGGATTGCCGCGCAGTCTGCCGAGGGGGCGGCGAAAAGTCTATGAACCAGGCGGCAGCTTCTGCGCGATCGCGTCTATCAGGCGTTCGCCGATGCGCGTGTCGTAGGCGTTGTCGATCTCGCGGATGCAGGTCGGGCTGGTGACGTTGACCTCCGTCAGGTGCTCGCCGATCACGTCGAGGCCGACGAACAGCAGGCCGCGCTGGCGCAGTTCCGGGCCCACGTGGGCGGCGATCTCACGGTCGCGCTCGGTCAGCGGCTGGGCCACCCCGCGGCCACCGGCGGCGAGATTGCCGCGCGTCTCGCCGGGTGCCGGAATGCGCGCCAGGCAGTAGGGAACGGGTTCGCCGTCGACCATCAGGATGCGCTTGTCGCCATCCTTGATCGCCGGCAGGTAGCGCTGCGCCATGATCTGTCGGGTGCCGTGCTCGGTCAACACCTCCAGCATCACCGACAGATTGGGGTCGCCCTGACGGTGGCGGAACACCGAGGCCCCGCCCATCTCGTCCAGTGGTTTGAGAATGACATCACCATGCTCGGCGGCGAACTCGCGCAGAATGTCGGCTCGACGGCTCACCAGGGTCGGCGGGGTGAACTGCGGGAACTGGGTGGCGAAGAACTTCTCGTTGCAGTCGCGCAGGCTTTGCGGGCGGTTGACGACCAGGCAGCCGGCCTTTTCGGCAAGTTCGAGCAGGTAGGTGGAGTACACGTATTCGCTGTTGAAGGGCGGGTCCTTGCGCATCAGGAGCACGTTCAGATCTGCCAGGGGCGCGTCGCTCTCCTCCTGCAGTTCGAACCAGTGCGCCGGGTTGTCGAACACCCTGAGGGGGCGCATCCGGGCCCGGGCCTCGCTGCCGCGCTGGTAGAGATCCTGCGGCTCCATGTAGTGCAGCGACCAGCCGCGCGCCTGAGCGCTTTGCAGCATGGCCAGCGAGCTGTCCTTCTTGAAGGAGATCTGCGCGATGGGGTCCATGACGATCCCGAGGCGAATGCTCATGGGTGTCCTCCGGGTGAAAGGCGGCCGGAATCTCGGCCGGAGTGCAAAAAAAGAGGGCTCAGATTGGCGCCGGCCTGGCGCTCGGTCAAGAAATCCTTGAGCGAGTGCACGTTTGGATTCGGAACGAGTGTGCTAAAAAGTCCCGGCGATGGGGTGGTCCTTCGCCGGCAAGTCCCAGATGGTCTGGGAGCAACGCGTGGTCAACGGCTCGGCGGAGTCCGGTAAGGCGAATATGGAACAGCATTCCGACGGTTTGAAGGTCATGGTGATCGACGACTCCAAGACGATTCGTCGCACTGCGGAAACCCTGCTGAAGAAGGTGGGTTGTGAGGTCATCACCGCCGTGGACGGCTTCGATGCCCTGGCCAAGATCGCCGATGGCCATCCGCGGATCATCTTCGTCGATATCATGATGCCGCGTCTGGACGGCTATCAGACCTGTGCCTTGATCAAGAACAACAGCGCATTCAAGTCCACGCCGGTGATCATGCTGTCCTCCAGGGACGGTCTGTTCGACAAGGCCAAGGGACGCATTGTCGGCTCCGACCAATATCTGACCAAGCCCTTCAGCAAAGAAGAGCTGCTGGGCGCGATCAGGGCCCACCTGCCCGATTTCGTCCCGGTAGAACAAGCATCCTGAGTGCCGGCCGCAGGGCCGCGCCGCCTTATTCCGTATGGGGAAATCCATGGCTCGAATTCTGATTGTCGATGATTCGCCGACCGAGATGTACAAGCTGGCCGCCATGCTCGAGAAGCATGGGCACAGCGTGCTCAAGGCGGAAAACGGTGCCGACGGTGTGGCCCTGGCCCGCCAGGAGAAGCCGGACGCCGTGCTGATGGATATCGTCATGCCGGGCCTGAACGGCTTCCAGGCGACCCGCCAACTGACCAAGGACAACGAGACCAGCCATATTCCAGTGATCATCGTCACCACCAAGGATCAGGAGACTGACCGGGTCTGGGGCAAGCGTCAGGGCGCACGCGACTACCTGACCAAGCCGGTGGAAGAAAACACCCTGCTGAAAACCCTGAATGCAGTGCTGGTCGGCTGATGCTCGCCCGCCACACCCGTCACGGTTCATAAGGCACAGGTTGGATGTCGCCTGCAGACACGCCCTTTCAACTGCTGCTCGAGATCGATCGGCGCTGCCGTTCGCTGGCTGCCGTGCTGCCTGCCCAGCAGGAGACGGCCCAGACCTGGAGCGGTATCGGTTTCCGCATGGGCGAGCGGCTGTTCGTCGCCTCCATGGGCGAAGTGAGCGAGGTGCTGCACGAGCCGCGCTACACCCCGCTGCCCGGCGTGAAGAACTGGGTGAGGGGCGTCGCCAACGTGCGTGGGCGCCTGCTGCCGATCATGGACCTGTGCGAATTCTTCGGCCGCGAGGCGGCGGCCCTGCGCAAGCAGCGGCGGGTGCTGGTGGTGGATTGCCAGGCGGTGTTCGCCGGGCTGATCGTCGACGAGGTCTACGGCCTGCAGCATTTTCCGGTGGAGACCTTCGCCGAGCGGCTGCCGCCCCTGGAGGCCTCGATCCAGCCGTTCATTCTCGGCGTTTTCCAGTGCGAGCAGCCCTGGCTGGTGTTCAGTCCGCACGCACTGGCACGGGACGCCGGCTTTCTCGACGTGGCGTCGCGGCACTGAGCCGGACGTCCCGTCTGTTTCCGAAAAAACCGGGACCATGCTGGACGGGCCCGGGCGGCAAGGTGCGCAATCTTGCCCTCAATGGCGCTCTAGCGCCACTTAATGTCGGGTTGGCAGCTGGCTGGCCCATTGGCGGTACAGGGAACCGTCGTTCGGCGGGGTAAGGCGGGGGTGGAGCATGCAAAAACACAATACGGACTCTTTATGGATGAGCCTGCGCAGCAGTGCATGGCTAGCCGGATTCTTCGTGATCCTGATCGTTTCCATCATTCTGCTGTTCGCCATCTTCACCTATCTCAACACCCAGACGGTCAACGACCAACAACACATCACCCATGCCGGCGAGTTGCGCGTACTGTCCCAACGCATCGCCACGAACGCCGGTGAGGCGGCCGCGGGCAACGGTCCGGCTTTCGCCCTGCTCAAGGATGCCAGCATGGACTTCGAGAGGCGCTGGAACATCCTGAAGAATGGCGACGAGGAGACCGGCCTGCCGCCGGCGCCCTTCTCGATGCAGGAGACGATGAATGCGGTGCAGGCCGACTGGGATACCCTGAAGACCAACAGCTCCACCATTCTCGCCAGCCAGAAGGCCATTCTGTCCCTGCATGCGGTGGCTGCGACCCTGACCGAGACCGTGCCGCAGCTGCAGACCGAGTACGAGAAGGTAGTCGAGAGCCTGGTTGCCGGCGTTGCCCCGGCCGCCCAAGTGGCGCTGGCCCAGCGCCAGGCGCTGCTGGCCGAGCGGATTCTCGCCTCGGTGAAGATGGTGCTCGCCGGCGACAAGGGGGCGATCGAGGCCGCCGACAGGTTCGGCCGTGACGCCAGCCAGTTCGGTCTTGTGCTCGCCGGCATGCGCGAGGGCAACCCGGAGGAGGGGGTCTCCCGGGTGACCGACACCCTGGCGCTCGAGCGTCTAGCAGGAATCGCCGAGCTGTTCCAGTTCGTGGCCGGTTCGGTGGACGAGATCCTGGAGGCTTCGCCGGAGCTTTTCCAGATGCGCGAATCGGTCGATGCCGTCTTCGCCGTTTCGCAGGTCCTGCTGGACAAGGCCAAGACCCTGGCCCTCAGCCTGGAAGGGCTGGCCGACGAGCGTGAGCTGACCTCCGTGGCCGGCTATGTGCTGGTCGTGCTGATGGTGGCGGCGATCGTCATGATTGCCCTGGTCATGGTGCAGGGCACCCGCCGGCGCCTGATCGAAACCGCGGAGAAGAACGAACGCAACCAGGCCGCGATCCTGCGTCTGCTCGACGAGATTGCCGACCTCGCCGACGGTGACCTGACCGTGGCGGCGACCGTGACCGAGGACTTCACCGGGGCCATCGCCGACTCCATCAACTACTCCATCGACCAACTGCGCGATCTGGTGGCGACCATCAACCAGACGGCCCAGCAGGTGTCGGGTTCCGCCCAGGAAGCCCAGGCGACCGCGATGCATCTGGCCGAGGCTTCCGAGCACCAGGCGCAGGAAATCGCCGGCGCCTCGGCGGCGGTCAACGAGATGGCTGTGTCCATCGATCAGGTGTCGGCGAACGCTGCGGAATCCTCGGCGGTGGCGGAACGCTCCGTGGCCATCGCCAACAAGGGCAACGAGGTGGTGCACAACACCATCACCGGCATGGACAACATCCGCGAACAGATCCAGGACACCTCCAAGCGGATCAAGCGCCTCGGCGAATCCTCCCAGGAGATCGGCGACATCGTCAGCCTGATCAACGATATCGCCGACCAGACCAACATCCTCGCCCTGAACGCCGCAATCCAGGCGGCCATGGCCGGCGACGCGGGCCGCGGCTTCGCGGTGGTGGCCGACGAGGTGCAGCGTCTCGCCGAGCGCTCCTCGGCGGCGACCAAGCAGATCGAGGCGCTGGTGAAGACCATCCAGACCGATACCAACGAGGCGGTGATCTCCATGGAGCAGACCACCACCGAAGTGGTCCGTGGTGCCCGCCTGGCGCAGGACGCCGGAGTCGCTCTGGAAGAGATCGAAAAGGTCTCCAAGACCCTCGCCGCGCTGATCCAGAACATTTCCAACGCAGCGCGCCAGCAAGCCTCCTCGGCTGGCCACATCTCCAACACCATGTTCGTGATCCAGGAGATCACCTCGCAGACTTCCGCTGGTACCAGCGCCACAGCCATGGGCATCGGCAACCTGGCCAAGCTGGCCAGCGAGATGCGCAGATCGGTGTCCGGTTTCACCTTGCCGGAAACCGCGGATACGCTCTGAGCCGCCAGACCGGCTCCGGACCGACAAAGAGGCGGCGGCCCCATGTGGGCCGCCGGGTGCGCATGAACGAAATTCGAGCTATACAGCCAAGAAGCGCCTGGGCGATGAAAACCTCGGCCGAGATGTCCGCGGCCGAGTTCAGTGACTGGCAGCGACTGCTCGAACAGCGCTGCGGCATGGTGCTTGACGAGCAGCGTCGGCGCTTTCTGCAGATCGGCCTGAGCGCCCGTATGGGCGAACTGGGCCTGAGCGACTACGCCAGCTACTACCGGCGGGTCGTCGACGGACCGCGGGGCGCGGTGGAGTGGTTGCTGCTGCTGGATCGTCTGACCGTCCAGGAAACCTGCTTCTTCCGCCATGCGACGTCGTTCGCACTGCTCGAGCGCTATCTGCGCGGGCGCCTGGCCGAAGATCGGACTCAGCGCCCCTGGGCCTTCTGGAGCGTCGGCTGCTCCACGGGCGAGGAGCCCTACTCGCTGGCCATCACCGCCATGGAGGTGTTGGCCGGCATGGTCGCGGCCCCGGCCGAGCGCTTCGGCGTCACGGCCACCGACATCAGCCGCAGCGCCCTGGAAAAGTTGGGCCAGGGGCTGTACCCGGCGGCCAAGCTGGAGCGCCTGGATACGACGCTGCGCGAGCGTTATTTCATCGCCCATCCGGACGGGCGCTATAGGATTCTGCCGGGGCTGGCGTCGCGCGTGTGCGGCGCCAGGCTCAACGTGCTGGACCTGGCCAAGGCGCCGATGTCCGGCATGGACGTCATTTTTTGCCAGAACCTGCTGATCTATTTTCGTCGCTGGCGGCGCCGCGAGATTCTCAACCGGCTGGCCGAGCGCCTGGCACCGGGCGGACTCCTGGTGGTCGGAGTGGGCGAAGTGGTCGGTTGGCAGCATCCGGACCTGGTGCCGGTGGCCGACCCTCTGGTACTGGCATTTACCCGCAGGGGGTAGTTCACGTTGACTGGAGTCGCTATGGGGGATCGGCACGATTATGTCGCCCTGGAATGGGTCAAGGGCGAGATCGCGGAGACCCTGAAACAGGCCCGGCATGCCCTGGAGGCCTTTGTCGAGAGCCCGCAGGATCTGTCGCGGATACGCTTCTGCCTGGCCTATATCCATCAGGTGCAGGGCACTCTGCAGATGGTCGAGTTCTATGGCGCGGCGCTGCTCGCCGAGGAAATGGAGCGGCTCGCCCAGGCCATGCTGGACGACCGCGCGGACAACCGCGGCGAGGCGCTGGAAGTGCTGATGCAGGCCATCCTGCAGCTGCCGGTCTACCTTGAGCGGATCCAGGCCGCCCGCCGCGATCTGCCGCTGGTGGTGCTGCCGCTGCTCAACGACTTACGTGTCGCCCGCGGCGAGAGCCTGCTCTCGGAGACCAGCCTGTTCGCGCCGGACCTGAGCGGCCCGGCGCCGCTGTCGGACGCGGCGCTGGCCGCGCTGCGCACCCCGGAGACCACGGTCCTGCTGCGCAAGCTGCGGCAGATGCTGCAGCTGGCGCTGGTCGGGGTCATCCGCGAGCAGGACGTGAACACCAACCTGGGCTACCTGGCGCGGGTCTTCGCCCGTCTGGAAAGTCTGTGCCGAAACGCGCCGCTCGGCCCCCTGTGGGAGATCGCCGCCGCGCTGGTCGAGGGGCTTAGTGACGGCAGCGTGGGCCACAGCAGCGCGCTGCGCGATCTGCTGCGCCAGGTCGAGAAGGAATTGAAGCGACTGGTGGAGCAGGGCGTCGAGGGCATCAACCAGCCGGCGCCGGAGGAGCTACTTAGAAGCCTGCTGTTCTACGCCGCCAAGGCTCCGGCCGGCGGTGTGCGTTTGCAGGCGCTGAAGGCGCACTACCGGCTTGACGAGCTGCTGCCCGAGAGCGGCGTGGTGGACGAGGAGCGCGTGCGTCTGGCCGGTCCGGACCGCGACGCGATGCGCTCGGTGGTCGCCGCCCTCTGCGAGGAGCTGGTGCGGGTCAAGGACAGCCTCGACCTCTTCGTGCGCAGCGACCGCCGCCAGCTCGCCGAGCTGGAAGCTCTGCAGCCGCCGCTCAAGCAGGTTGGCGATACCCTCGGGATGCTCGGTTTCGACCAGCCGCGCAAGATTGTCGTCGACCAGCTCGAAACGATCCGTTCCCTGGCCCATGGCCGGCAGGGGCCGGGCGATGCCGTGCTGATGGATATCGCCGGAGCGCTGCTGTATGTCGAGGCGACCCTCGCCGGCATGGTCGGCACTGCCGAGGAGCGCAGCCGCGAAGAGAATCTGCTGCCCACCACCGACGTGGCGCAGATCCACCAGATGGTGATCAAGGAGGCGCGCACCGGTCTGGAGCAGGCCAAGGACGCCATCATCGAGTTCATCGCCTCGCAGTGGAGCCACGAACATCTGCAGCGCGTACCGGTGCTGCTGACCCAGGTCCGTGGCGGGCTGTCGATGATTCCCCTGACCCGCGCTGCCGCGCTGATCGACATCTGCAACCGCTACATCCAGGAGCAGCTGCTGGTCGGCCGGATGGTTCCCGACTGGCAGAGCCTGGACACCCTGGCCGATGCCATCACCGGCATCGAGTACTACCTCGAGAGACTGAGCGAGGACCACGGTAGCGTCGGCGAGCGGCTGCTCGATGTGGCCGAGGAAAGCCTGGCCAGCCTCGGCTATCCGCTGGTGGAAAAGCCCTCGATTCTCGACTGCGTCCCCTCGGCACCCATCGGCATCGCCACCCCGGCCGCGGCGGAGCCTATCCCCGCCGAGCCCGAGGGCGAGCCGGAGTCCGCCGTGGCGGATCTCCCGACCCTGCCGGAGACCGACTTGGCTGCTGCGGCGCCGAGGACTTCTGCGCCGGCGCCCGCCATGCTCGAAGCCGAGTCCCCGCGGCTCGCCGGGGACACGTCGGCCTCGCCGCCGGTCGCACCTATGGCGGCGCAACCGACCCTCGCCGAGGTCCTGGCCGCCCCCGTACAGCCGATCAGTCCGCCAGCCAGCGAAGTGCCGCTGAGCCTGCTGCCGCCGCCGGCCGACGAGGCGTCGGTGGACGGGGACCTGCTGGAGGTGTTCATCGAGGAAGCCGGCGAGGTGCTGGAAGCCCTCGGCGAATGCTTCCCCCAGTGGTGCGCCGATAGTTCGGACAAGGAAGCGCTGATCGAGGTCCGCCGCGCCTTCCATACCCTCAAGGGCAGCGGGCGCATGGTGCGCGCACTGATCATCGGCGAGCTGGCCTGGTCCATCGAGAACCTGCTCAACCGCGTGCTCGACCGCAGCATTCAGCCGACCGCCGAGGTGCGGCAGGTGGTGACCGAGGTGCTGGCACTGATGCCGGCGCTGATCGGGGTATTCGCCGCCAAGGCCCAGCGCCAGCGCGACGACGTGGATCGCCTGGCGGCCACCGCCCATGCCCTGGCCCTCGGTGAGGAGCCGGCAGCGGCCGTACTCACCGAGGCCGGGCAGGCCGCGGCGCAGCTTCCGGCCGACGTGGCCGCCGACGCGCTCGACGAGCAACTGCTGGAAATCTTCCGCAATGAGGCGGTTGCCCATCTGCAGACCCTCGACCGCTTCCTCGCCGCCTGCGCCCGGGAGCTGCCGCAGGGGGTCACCGACGGCCTGCAGCGCGCCCTGCACACCCTCAAGGGCAGTGCGCGCATGGCCGGCCTCCTGCCGATCGCGGAAATCGCCATGCCGCTGGAGCGGCTGGTCAAGGAGTTCAAGACCAGCCTGATTCTCATCGATCTCGCCGAGGTCGAGCTGCTCCAGCGCGCGGCGCAACTGCTGCGGCACGGTCTGGAACAGCTCGACGGCCGGCCGCTGGCGCCCATCGAGGGCAGTGCGGCCTTTCTCGACGCGGTCAGACGGCTGCATCAGGAGCGCCTCGAGGCGGCCAAGGAGGGCTGGGAGGGCGACAGCGGCGAAGTGCGCGACCCGCGGCAGATCGGCCGCTTCCTCGCCGAGGACATGGACACCCTGCTGGAGGCTGAGGATCTGCTGCGCCACTGGCGGGCCCGGCCGGAGCAGCCGCCGGCGCTCGTCGTGCTGCTCGGCGAGCTGGACACCCTCGGCGCCGGCGCGCGGCAGGCCGAGCTGCCCCAGATCGATGCGCTCTGCCAGGCCCTGCTGGCCCTGTACGACGCCGTGCAGGCCGGCCGCCTGAGCCCCGGCAAGCGCTTCTTCGACGAGGCCGAAGCCGCCCACGAGGCGTTGATCGGCATGCTCGATCAGGTTGCCGCCGCCTTGGGAGTGACTCCGCAGCCCGAGCGCGTGGCCGCTTTGCAGGCCTTGCTCGAGGAAGCGGCAGAGGTGCAGCCGCTGGAACTGGATGAAAGCGAGGCGGAGTTGTTCGTCATCGACTCGGCCGAGCCTGAGCCGGACATCGCTGAACCTGCGCCCGCAGAGCCCGGACAGGCTGCCGTGGAGCCATCCTCTCTGCCCTCTCTGCTGCTGCCGCTGGAGGTCGCCGAACCGGCTCCGGCGGAGTTCGAGCCGGCCGCCTTGAAGTTCGGGGACGTCTTGCCGGGCGACGGCGGGGCGGATGACGAGCTGGCCTCGCTGTTCCTCGAAGAGGCGCTCGATCTGTTGGACAGCGCCGGTCAGATGCTGGAGCGCTGGCTGCGCCAGTCGGAGGACAGCCTGGCGCTGACCGCCCTGCTGCGCGATCTGCACACCCTCAAAGGCGGCGCGCGGATGGCCGGCATCGCGCCGGTCGCCGATCTTGCCCATGAACTGGAAAGCCTCTACGAAGACCTGCTCGCGCACTCCCGTCCGGACCTGGCGGGCCTCGGTGATCTGCTGGAGTGCAGTCACGACCGGCTGGCGCTGTTCGTCGAGCGGCTGCAGGCCAGGCTCCCGCTGGGCGACCCGCAGGAGCTGATCCAGGCCCTGCAGGGTTGGCGCCGGCTGGCCGTGGCGCTCCGCCCCGAGGCCAGCAGCGTCGTGGCCGAGGCGCTGGAGCCGGGCGTCCTCCCGCCGGCTGCCGAGGCGCTGTCGTTCGCCGAGTCGTTCGATGCTGCTGCGGACGCGCTGCAATTCCATATGGAGCTGCTCGACTTCTCCGCGCTGGAAGACGCGCGGGTAAACGCCGCACTGGAGTCGATGCCGTCGCCGGCGACCGGGAGCCCGGTCCAGGAGCCCGTCGCCCCGAACTGGGACCCCGAACTGTTGGAGGTCTTCCTCGAGGAGGGTTTCGATATTCTCGAAAGTGCCAGCGCCGCCTTGCAGCGCTGGCTGGAGGAGGCTGCCGACCGGTCGGCCCTGGAGGCCTTGCAGCGCGACCTGCATACCCTCAAGGGTGGAGCGCGGATGGCCGAGGTTCGTGAGGTCGGTGATCTCGCCCACGAACTGGAATTCCTCTACGAAGGGCTCGGCAACAGCCGGCTGGCAGCCGGTCCGGCACTCGCCGGGCTACTGCAGGCCTGCCATGACCGCCTTGCCGGGATGCTCGAGGCGGTGCGCGAGCGGCGTCCGCTGCAAGACGGCGAGGCGCTGATCGCGGCGATTCGCAGCTGGTGCGCCGGGACCCGGGAACCGGTGTCCGACGCAGCCGCGCAGAAGCCGGCGTTGTCGCAAGCGGTCGTGTCGGAACTTCCGGAGCTGCGCGCCGAAGTGGAGCCTGAAGTTGTCGGTGCGCCGCTCGCGGAGCCAGTGCCGGCCGTCGCGGCGCGTCTGGAGCTGCCGGGCAGCCCTCTGCTCGTCGCCAGCGAGGCTCCCGCCGGTGCTGCACCGAGCAGGGGCCTGCCGTTCGTGCAGCGGGCCGCCGAGGCCGCGCGGGAGGCCGCCGCCCAGCGTGCCCCGCAGGAAATGGTCCGGGTCCCGGCGGAGCTGCTGGAGAGCCTGGTCAACCTGGCCGGGGAAACCTCGATCTTTCGTGGCCGGGTCGAGCAGCAGGTGAGCGACATCGGCTTCACCCTGAACGAGATGGAGTCGACCATCGAGCGGGTGCGCGACCAGCTGCGCCGGCTCGACATCGAAACCCAGGCGCAGATCCTCAGCCGCTACCAGGCCGAGGCCGAGCGTGCCGGCTACGAGGACTTCGACCCGCTGGAGATGGACCGCCACTCGCAGCTGCAGCAGTTGTCACGGGCGCTGTTCGAATCGGCTTCCGACCTGCTCGACCTCAAGGAAACCATGGCTGCGCGCAGCCGCGATGCGGAAACCCTGCTGCAGCAGCAGGCGCGGGTCAACACCGAGCTCCAGGAGGGGCTGATGCGCACCCGCATGGTGCCCTTCGAGCGCCTGCTGCCGCGTCTGCGCCGGGTGGTCCGGCAGGTCGCCGGCGAATTGGGCAAGCAGGTGGAGTTCAGCGTCGGCAACGCCGAGGGGGAACTGGACCGCAGCGTGCTGGAGCGCATCGTCGCGCCGCTGGAGCATATGCTGCGCAATGCCATCGACCATGGCATCGAGCCGGGCGAGGCGCGCCGTGCCGCCGGCAAGCCAGAGCAGGGCAGCATCCGCCTGGACCTGCTGCGCGAGGGCGGCGACATCCTGCTCACTCTCGCCGACGACGGTGGCGGTATCCGCCTCGATGCAGTGCGCCGCAAGGCCATCGAGCGCGGTCTGATGAAGCCCGACGCCCAACTGACCGACCACGAGGTGCTGCAGTTCATCCTCCAGGCGGGCTTCTCCACGGCGGAACGGGTCACCCAGATTTCCGGGCGTGGCGTCGGCATGGATGTGGTGCACTCGGAGGTGAAGCAGCTCGGCGGCTCCATGAGCATCGAGTCGACCCTGGGCGCGGGAACCCGCTTCCTGATCCGCCTGCCGTTCACCGTATCGGTCAACCGCGCCCTGATGGTGCTCGCCGGCGAGGACCTCTATGCGGTGCCGCTGAACACCATCGAGGGCATCGTGCGGGTGCCGCCCCGCGAGCTGGAGGCGCTCTATGCGCGCCGCGCCGGCGGGCAGGCGGAACAGACGCGCCTGGAATACGCCGGCAAGCGCTACGAGCTGCGCTATCTCGGCGAGCTGCTGGACAATGGCCGGCAGCCCAGGCTGGCCGGCCAGCATTTGCCGCTGCCGGTGATCCTGCTGCGTTCCAGCGAGCAGGCGGTGGCGGTTCAGGTGGACGGCCTGGCCGGTTCCCGCGAGATCGTGGTGAGGAGCTTCGGCCTGCAGTTCGCCGTGGTGCCGGGGATCTCCGGCGCGACCATCCTCGGCGACGGCCGAGTGGTGGTGATTCTCGACCTTCTGGCGACTCTGCGCGAACGCCTGGCCGGCCTGCAGCCGAGTGCGCCGATCCAGCCCCAGGCGCCTGCCGAGGCCGAGAAGGAGCGGCCGCTGCTGGTGATGGTGGTGGACGACTCGGTCACCGTGCGCAAGGTCACCGGCCGCCTGCTGGAGCGCCATGGCATGGACTGCATGACCGCCAAGGACGGGGTCGATGCCCTCGCCCAGCTGCAGGAGCGGCGCCCGGACGTCATGCTGCTGGACATCGAGATGCCGCGCATGGACGGCTTCGAGGTGGCAGCCAGGGTGCGCCACGACGAACATCTCCAGGGCCTGCCGATCATCATGATCACCTCGCGTACCGGGGAGAAGCACCGCGACCGGGCGCTCGGCCTCGGTGTCGACGAATACCTCGGCAAGCCCTATCAGGAGGCGCTCCTGCTGGAAACCATCCGCCGGCTGGCCAGGGAGCCTGACGCACGATGAGCGCGCGCATCGCGGTGATCGCCGACACCTCGCTGCAGCGTCACGTGCTGCAGCAAGCGTTGGTCGACAACGGCTACGAGGTGGTGCTCAACAGCGACCCGGCGCGCCTCGACGAAGAGAGCCTGGCGTCCTGCACGGCGGATCTCTGGCTGGTCGATCTGGCCCAGCTGGAGGACACGCCGCTGCTCGATGCGCTGCTCGAGGCCAGCCGGGTGCCGGTGCTGTTTGGCCAGGGACAGGCGCCGGAGCGCCATTCGGAACACTATCCGCGCTGGGAGCGGCGGCTGATCGGCAAGCTCAAGCGGCTGGTCGGCGACCCGGCCGCGGCGGTCGGGCCAACCCTCGCGGCACTGTTCGACGAGGGCCAGCGCCCGAGCCGGCTGCCCCTGCCTGCGACGCTGCGGGAGCGTCCGCTGTCGGTCGGTCAGCCGTCCCGCCTGGTTTGGCTGCTGGCCGCCTCCCTGGGCGGCCCGGAGGCGGTCAAGGCGTTTCTCGATGCGCTGCCAGGCGGCCTGCCGGTCGCCTTCATCTACGCCCAGCACATCGATCCCTCCTTCGAGTCGGCCCTGCCAAAGGCGGTCGGCCGCCACAGCCAGTGGCAGGTCGTGCCCGCCCGCCACGGCGAGCGACTGTGCTGCGGCGAGGTGGTGGTGGCGCCGATCCGTCACGAACTCGGCTTCGCCGAAGATGGCGCGCTGCTGATCGCCGAGCGTCCCTGGCCTGAACCCTACAGCCCGTCCATCGACCAGATGATGCTCAACCTGGCCCGGCAGTTCGGTCCGCGCTGCGGGGTGATCGCCTTCAGCGGCATGGGCAGCGACGGTACGGCGGCGGCCGCCTACGTGCGCCGTCAGGGCGGCGTAATCTGGACCCAGCGGCCCAACAGCTGTGTCTGTTCGAGCATGCCGGACAGCCTGCGCGCGAGCGGCTACAGCCAGTTCAGCGGCGCGCCGCGGGAGCTCGCCGAGGCCCTGGTACAGCGGCTGGCGGAGGAGTGCGCCGAGTGAGGAAAGCCGTCCGGGGCCACGCATCGATCTTGCAGGAGCTTCCATGAATCAAGCCGTAGCCAATCCGACCGGCGTCGATAGCCTGACCGCCCTGCTGCTGCCGCTGGCCGACCGTACCCTGATGCTGCCCAACGTGGCGGTGGCCGAGATCATTCCCTACCGCGGCGTGCAGACCGCGCCCGACCTGCCGCCCTGGCTGCTCGGGCAGATCGGCTGGCGCGACCTGCGCCTGCCGCTGCTGTCCTTCGAGGCCGCCAGCGGCGGGCCGGCGCAGCTCGGCGCGACGCCGCGGGTGGCAGTGTTCAATGCCCTCGGCGGGCGGCCCCGGGTGAAGTTCCTGGCTCTGCTGCTGCAGGGCATCCCGCGCTCGCTGAAGGTCGATGCCCTGCTGCCGCGTGCCGAGGCCGAGCTGGCGCCGCTGGAGCTGGCTGCGGTGCAGGTGGAGGGCGGTGTGGCGCGGATTCCCGACCTGCAGGCGCTGGAGCAGAAGCTGGCCGACGCCGGACTGATCTGAGAGCCTGTTCATGATCTGCTACGCGTCGGCCATGCTGCGTTGAAATCGGGTTCGGAATGCTCATTTACTACTTGTAAACTCCGCTTCCTCACCCGATCTCGCCTTGCCTGGCCTTAGCTCGCTAGATCGTGAACAGGCTCTGGCGCGGGAGCTCTCAGAAATCCCCCCACAACTGCTGCGCCACGCTCAGCGCCACCACCGGCGCGGTCTCGGTACGCAGCACCCGCGGACCGAGGCGGGCGGCCTGGTAGCCGGCGCGCTGCGCCTCGGCCACCTCCGCCTCGGACAGGCCGCCCTCGGGACCGATCAGGAAGGCCAGCGAGGCCGGCCGGGCATGGCTGGTCAGCGTCTCGGCGAGCGGATGCAGAACCAGCTTCAGTCCGGCCTGGGTGCACGCCAGCCAGTCGCCCAGCAGCATGGGCGGATGGATCGATGGTACCACCGAGCGGCCGCACTGCTCGCAGGCGCTGATGGCGATTTGTCGCCAGTGGGCTAGACGCTTGTCCGCGCGCTCGTTCTTCAGGCGCACCTCGCAGCGCTCGCTGACGATCGGGGTGATGTGTGCCACGCCGAGCTCGGTGGCCTTCTGGATCGCCCAATCCATCCGCTCGCCGCGCGATAGGCCCTGGCCGAGGTGGATGCGCAGCGGCGATTCGGCGAGTCCCGCCAATTCCTCGCGCAGCTCCACCTGCACGCTCTTCTTGCCCACCTCGGCCAGTTCGCCGATGTATTCCCGTCCACTGCCGTCGAACAGCTGCACGGCATCGCCCGCGGCGAGCCGGAGCACGCGGCCGATATAGTGGGACTGGGCTTCCGGCAGGTCGTGGCGGCCGAGGGACAGGGGAGCGTCGATGAATAAACGGGACAGGCGCATGGAATGGCTTCGACAGGCAGAAAAAAGCGCAAGCTTAACCGCTGGCCGTAGGGCGGGTGCAACCCGCCGTTTCGGATCGGGCTTTGACCATTCCCGGCGGGTTGCACCCGCCCTACCCGGGATCGCGGAACTCGGCGGGCGCGCCGGTCGGCACCGCCACGCTGACCGCATTGCGGGTGGCGATATCGATGCCCTCGGTCGCCACCTCGGCGAGAAAGTCGATCTCTTCGCAGGTGATCACGTAAGGCGGCAGGAAGTACACCACGCTGCCCAGCGGGCGCAGCAGGGCGCCGCGCGACAGTGCATGCTGGTAGACCGCCAGGCCGCGACGCTCCTGCCAGGGATAGGCGAGCTTGCCGTCCCTGTCGGCGACCATCTCGATGGCCAGGGCCATGCCGGTCTGGCGCACTTCGGCGACATGCGGGTGATCCTTGAGATGTTCCGTCGCGCGGGCCATGCGCGCGGCCAGCGCCTGGTTGGCCTCGATCACCTGGTCCTCTTCGAAGATGTCCAGGGTCGCCAGGGCGGCGGTGCAGGCCAGCGGGTTGCCGGTGTAGGTGTGCGAGTGGAGGAACGCGCGCAGGGTGGCATAGTCGTCGTAGAACGCCTGGTAGACGGTTTCCGTGGTGAGCACCGCGGCCATCGGCAGGTAGCCGCCGGTGAGGGCCTTGGACAGCACCAGAAAATCCGGGGTGATCCCCGCCTGTTCGCATGCGAACATAGTGCCGGTGCGGCCGAAGCCGACGGCGATCTCATCCAGGATCAGGTGCACCCCATAGCGGTCGCAGGCTTCGCGCAAAAGTTGCAGGTACACCGGGTGGTACATGCGCATGCCGCCGGCACCCTGGATCAGTGGTTCGACGATCACCGCGGCGATTTCGGCGTGATGCTCGGCGAGAGTCTGCTCCATGTGGGCGAACATGGTCCGCGAATGCTCCTCCCAGCTCACCCCCTCCGGGCGCAGGTAGCAGTCCGGGCTCGGCACCTTGAAGGTGTCCAGCAGGAGCGGCTTGTAGGTGTCGGTGAACAGCGCCACGTCGCCCACCGACATCGCCGCCACGGTTTCGCCGTGGTAGCTGTTGGTCAGGGTGACGAAACGCTTCTTGTCCGTCCGTCCGGCGTTGCGCCAGTAGTGGAAGCTCATCTTCAGCGCCACCTCGATGCCCGAGGAGCCGTTGTCGGCATAGAACACCCGCGCCAGGCCCGGCGGGGTGATCCGCACCAGGCGCTCGGACAGCTCGATCGCCGGCTGATGGCTGAAGCCGGCGAGCATCACGTGCTCGAGCTGCTCGAGCTGCGCCCTGATCCGCGCATTGATCCGCGCATTGGCATGGCCGAATACGTTGACCCACCAGGAGCTGACCGCATCCAGGTAGCGCTTGCCGTCGAAGTCCTCCAGCCATACGCCCTCGCCACGACGGATCGGGATCAGTGGCAGGCGTTCGTGATCCTTCATCTGGGTGCAGGGATGCCAGAGCACGGCGAGGTCGCGCTGCATCCAGTCGGCGTTGAGGCTCATGGGGACTCTCCTGGAAAAGATCGGCGAGAGCCTAGCAGAGGTGCGCCACGCTTTGCCGCCTGACATCTGTGATGGCTGGCTGCCAGCAGGGCGCTGGCGTATGCTCCGTGCCGCGTGCACGGGGCTGTGCAGCGTCGTGGTGCTGGGCAAGGAGAAACAGCCGACCGCGCTCGTCGTCGACGGCGGACTGGCCGCGGGTTGGGAGCTGCAGCGCGATGGCTGGAGGTCACCCTGCTGGAGGCCTGCGCCAGCGCCAGGGTTCAGCCGTTGCTCAACGACTACCTGACCCACTTCAAGCTGAAGACCCAGGCGGTGCCCGAGTCGGTGTGCGGCACCGGCAACCTGATCGACGGGACCTATTTCAGCGCCGCCGATCTGGCCCAGCAGCTGTCGACCATCCGGGCGGCAGCCGCAAGCTCCGCAGATCACCCGGCTGGACCAGCCGGCGGCCGTGCAGGCCAAGGCCGTGCCCGTGGCGGAGCTGCCGGCCGGGGGCGAGCGCAAGGAAGGCTTCTTCTCCCGCCTGGCCCGGCTGTTCCGCTGACGGACCCGGTCGCTCGAATATCGAACGATTCGATCTTTTCAAGCGAAAAATTCCACTTTAAAGTGATAAATAAGCGGTTAGGCTGTGCGTATCCCCGAGCCAAGGAATGCCGTACATGCAATGGCGCAACTCCCCCTTCCGTTTCGGCCTGGTCAGCATCCTGCTGCACTGGTCGGTGGCGCTGACGGTCTTCGGTCTGTTCGGCCTGGGCCTGTGGATGCGTGGCCTGGACTACTACAGCGCCTGGTACCGCACGGCCCCGGACATCCACAAGAGCATCGGCATCCTGCTGTTCCTGGTCATGCTGCTGCGCCTGCTCTGGCGCTTCGTCAGCCCACCGCCGGCGGTCCTGGCCAATCACGGGCCCCTGACCCAGCTGGGAAGCCGAGCCGGACACGCACTGCTCTACCTCGGCCTGTTCGCGTTGATGATCAGCGGCTACCTGATCTCCACCGCGGACGGCCGGCCGATCTCGGTGTTCGGCTGGTTCCAGATGCCGGCGCTGCTCAGCGGCCTGCCCAACCAGGAAGACGTCGCCGGCGAGGTGCACGAACTTCTCGCTTGGGCGCTGGTCGGCCTCGCCGTCGTGCATGCCCTGGCCGCCCTGAAACACCATTTCTTCGACCATGACGCGACCCTGCTGCGCATGATCGGCCGCGACACCCGCTAACCCCCCTCTCCAAGGAGAAAACTCATGCTGAAGAAAACCCTTGCCGCCCTCGCACTCGGCTCCGCCTTGCTGGGCGCCAGTCAGGCCATGGCCGCCGACTATGTGATCGACAAGGAAGGCCAGCATGCCTTCGTCAACTTCAAGATCAGTCACCTGGGCTACAGCTGGTTGTACGGCTCCTTCAAGGATTTCGATGGCAGCTTCAGCTTCGACGCCGCCAAGCCGGAGACGAACAAGGTTCAGGTGAACCTGAAGACCGCCAGCGTCGACTCCAACCACGCCGAGCGCGACAAGCACCTGCGCAGCGCGGATTTCCTCAACGTTGCCAAGCACCCCACGGCGACCTTCGAGTCCACCTCGATCAAGTCCACTGGGCAGGATACCTTCGATATTGCCGGCAACCTGACCCTTAACGGCGTGACCAAGCCGGTGGTGATCGCCTCCAGGTTCATCGGCGAAGGTAAGGACCCCTGGGGCGGTTATCGTGCCGGCTTCGAGGGCAGCACCCGGCTGAAGCTGAAGGACTTCAATATCCAGAAGGATCTCGGCCCGGCCTCCCAGGAGGTGGAGCTAATCCTCTCGATGGAAGGCGTGCGCCAGTAAGCGGGCGAGCGACTCGCCAACAAAAAAGCCGGCGCGAAGCCGGCTTTTTGGTGTACGGAGAGGGCGCTTGCCTCACTCCTCGCGATTGCGCGTCAGCAGCGCCGGCTTCTCGCCGCGCGGGCGGCGACCCGACAGCTGGTCGAGCTGTTCGGCGGTGGGGAAGCGGTCGCTCTTCGACTCCTTGTGCAGGATCAGCGGCTGCCGTTCCTGCTTGCGCGGCGCTGCGTCCTCGCGGGGCTGCTCGCTGCGGTAGGCCGGCACCGGGGCGCGGCGTGCCTGGCCGTTGCCGGAGCCCTGGCTCTGCCCCTGGCGCTTCGGACCGCGCTGGCCCTGGTTCTGACTCTGGCTACGGTTGGGGCCGCTCGCCTGGCCGTTCGCGCTGGGGCGGCGGCCGCGCTGCTGCTTGTTCTGGTAGGGGCTGACGTAGTCGGCGCGGTTGCCGAAGTTATCGATCTCGTCGTCGAGGAACTCCTCCGGGTCGCGGTTCGGCAGCAGGCCGGGGACCGGTGCCTGGCGGGCGGGCTGCGCCTTCTGCGCCGGGCGGCTCGGCTGGCCGCCGCCCTTGGTGGCCTGGGGCTTGGCCCTTTCCTTGCCCCGGGCCTTCTCTTGAGCCTTCTCCCGGGGTTTTTCCTGTCCCTTGTCCCTGCCCTTGTCCTTGCGACCAGCGCTGCCGGCGTTGCGCGGCGGACGCGGCGGTTCGCGGACCTCGGGCTTCTCCGCCTCGACGGCGCTGGCGTCGAAGCCCGCCCAGTCACCTTCCGGGATGCTCTGGCGAGTCATGCGCTCGATGGACTTGAGCAGCTTCTCCTCGTCCGGCCCTACCAGCGAGATCGCCTCTCCGCTGCGCCCTGCGCGGCCGGTGCGGCCGATGCGGTGGACATAGTCCTCCTCGACGTTGGGCAGCTCGAAGTTGACCACATGGGGCAACTGGTCGATGTCCAGGCCGCGGGCGGCGATGTCGGTGGCCACCAGCAGGCGGATGGTGCCGCTCTTGAAGTCGGCCAGGGCTTTGGTGCGGGCGTTCTGGCTCTTGTTGCCGTGGATCGCCGCGGCCGGCAGGCCGTGCTTTTCGAGGTATTCGGCAAGGCGGTTGGCGCCGTGCTTGGTGCGGGTGAATACCAGTACCTGCTCCCAGGCACCCTGGGTGACCAGGTGGGCGAGCAGGGCACGCTTGTGGCTGGCCGGCAGGCGGAACACGCGCTGCTCGATGCGCTCCACGGTGCTGTTCGGCGGCGTCACCTCGATGCGTTCGGGGTCGTGCAGCAGCTTGTTGGTGAGGTTGATGATGTCCTGGGAGAAGGTTGCCGAGAACAGCAGGTTCTGCCGCTTCGCCGGAAGCCTGGCAAGCACCTTCTTCACATCGTGGATGAAACCCATGTCGAGCATGCGGTCGGCTTCGTCGAGCACCAGGATCTCCACGTGGGAGAGGTCGACGCTGCCCTGGCCGGCCAGGTCGAGCAGGCGCCCGGGACAGGCCACCAGCACGTCGACGCCGCGGGACAGGGCCTGAACCTGTGGGTTCAGGCCGACTCCGCCGAAGATGCAGGCGCTGACCAGTTTCAGGTCGCGGGCGTAGAGCTTGAAGCTGTCGTGCACCTGGGCGGCCAGTTCGCGAGTCGGGGTCAGCACCAGCACGCGGGCTTGGCGTGGGCCGTGGCGGTGTTCCTTGTCCGGGTGGCCGCCGGGGAACAGGCGCTCGAGCACGGGAAGGGCGAAGCCGCCGGTCTTGCCGGTACCGGTCTGGGCGGCAACCATTAAATCGCGACCCTGCAACACGGCGGGAATGGCCCGCTGTTGCACGGGAGTGGGCTGGGCATAGCCGGCGGCCTCGACGGCGCGGACCAATGCCTCGGAGAGCCCGAGGGAAGCAAAGGACATGGGAAATCCTGTCTGGTTAGGGCGGGGCCCGAAGGTACGAACGTGCCGGGCGCGAATCGCGGGAAGGTGCGCGATCCCGACCGGTCTTGCTTGGCCTGCGTCAGCCGAGCAGCCGGGCGCAAGCCTGGCGGAAGCCAAGAGTATATCAGAGCTGCGGGTTGGCGAAGCATGATGCAGCTTGGCCCCCGTCGCCATCGCATGCGGCAACGGGTGTGCGGCAGTTCAGCGCGGCAGTCCGAGGTTGTTCCAGATCGCCAGGCTGGGTTCGGCTTGGTTCAGGGTGTAGAAGTGCAGGCCCGGTGCGCCGCCTTCGAGCAGGCGTTCGCACATCGTGCTGACCACCTGTTCGCCGAACGCCTGGATGCTCTCCAGGTCGTCGCCGTAGGCCTCCAGCTGCTTGCGCACCCAGCGCGGCAGTTCCGCGCCGCAGGCGTCGGAGAAGCGCGCCAGCTTGCTGTAGTTGGTGATCGGCATGATGCCGGGGACGATTGGCTGGTCCACGCCCAGCTTCCGCGCCCGCTCGACGAAATGGAAATAGCTGTCGGCATTGAAGAAGTACTGGGTGATGGCGCTGTTCGCACCGGCCTTCATCTTGGCGGCGAAGTGGGCGAGGTCGTCCTCGAAGTTGCGTGCCTGGGGGTGCATCTCCGGGTAGGCGGCGACCTCGATGTGGAAGTGCTCACCGGTTTCGCGGCGGATGAACTCCACCAGATCGCTGGCGTAGCGCAGCTCGCCGCTGGCCATGCCCATGCCCGAAGGCAGGTCGCCGCGCAGGGCGACGATGCGCCGGATGCCGGCATCCCTGTAGGTGTTCAGCAGTGTGCGCAGCTCGGCCTTGCTGTCGCCGACGCAGGACAGGTGCGGCGCGGTCATCACTTTCACCTCGCCGTCCAACTGCAGCACGGTGTTGAGGGTGCGGTCGCGGGTCGAGCCGCCGGCGCCATAGGTGCAGGAGAAGAAATCCGGCCGGTAGCCGGCCAGCTGGCGCGCGGTGGCCAGCAGTTTTTCATGCCCGGCTTCGGTCTTGGTCGGGAAAAACTCGAAGCTGTAGCGGCGTTCTTGAGACATGACAGGGTCCTTCAGACGTAGGGTGGAAAACGACCGCCAGTCTTTTCCACCGGAGGTCGTCTGGTGGAAAACCGCTGCGCGGGTTTTCCACCCTACGGATCAATAACGGTAGGTATCCGGCTTGAACGGGCCTTCGACGCTGACGCCGATGTAGTCGGCTTGCTGGCCGGTCAGGCGGGTGACCACGCCACCGAAGCCCTTGACCATCTCCAGCGCCACTTCCTCGTCGAGCTTCTTCGGCAGCACTTCCACGCCGAGGCGCGCGGCTTTTTCGCCGGCCGGCAGATCGGCGAACCCGGCGCCGTACAGGTGGATCTGCGCCAGCACCTGGTTGGCGAAGGAGCCATCCATCACCCGGCTCGGGTGGCCGGTGGCGTTGCCCAGGTTCACCAGACGGCCTTCGGCGAGCAGGATCAGGTAGTCATCGCTGCACGGATCAAAGCCGTCCTTGCCGGTGCGGTGGATCTTGTGTACCTGCGGCTTGACCTCTTCCCAGGCCCAGTGGGCGCGCATGAAGGCAGTGTCGATCTCACTGTCGAAGTGGCCGATGTTGCACACCACGGCACGCTTCTTCAGCGCCTTGAGCATGTTGGCATCGCACACGTTGACATTGCCGGTAGAGGTGACGATCAGGTCGATCTTGCCCAGCAGCGCGCGGTCGATGCTCGCCTCGCTGCCATCGTTCTCGCCGTTCAGGTAGGGGGATACCACCTCGAAGCCGTCCATGCAGGCCTGCATGGCACAGATCGGGTCGATTTCCGTGACCTTGACGATCATGCCTTCCTGGCGCAGCGACTGCGCCGAGCCCTTGCCCACGTCGCCGTAGCCGATCACCAGCGCCTGCTTGCCGGACAGCAGGTGGTCGGTGCCGCGCTTGATGGCGTCATTGAGGCTGTGGCGGCAGCCGTACTTGTTGTCGTTCTTGCTCTTGGTCACCGAGTCGTTGACGTTGATCGCCGGGACCTTCAGGGTGCCGGCCCTGAGCATGTCGAGCAGGCGATGCACACCTGTGGTGGTTTCCTCGGTGATGCCGTGGATCTTCTCCAGCATCTGCGGGTGGTCGCGGTGCAGGATGGCGGTCAGGTCGCCGCCATCGTCCAGCACCATGTTGGCGTCCCACGGGCGGCCGTCCTTGAGGATGGTCTGCTCGATGCACCATTCGTACTCTTCTTCCGTTTCGCCCTTCCAGGCGAACACCGGGATGCCGGCGGCGGCGATGGCTGCGGCGGCCTGGTCCTGAGTGGAGAAGATGTTGCAGGACGACCAGCGCACTTCCGCCCCCAGCGCAATCAGGGTCTCGATCAGCACTGCGGTCTGGATGGTCATGTGGATGCAGCCGAGGATCTTTGCGCCCTTCAGCGGCTGTTCGGCGGCATACTTGCGGCGCAGGCCCATCAGCGCCGGCATCTCGGATTCGGCGATGATGATCTCGCGGCGGCCCCAGTCGGCCAGGGCAATCTCGGCGACCTTGTAGTCGGTAAAAGCGGCAGGCGTCATGACAGCGCTCATGCAGAGTCTCCATTCGTAATGTGCGAATGGGCGCCGTTGATGCGTTCGGAAAACGCCCCTTCCGAGCCTGACAGGCCGATGGCTGGCCTGCTGCAGCGCCCCTCGGAAGGGTGGCGGGCACGGCCGAAGCAGAGTCGGCCGCGAAAAATCCGCCCGATTATAGCCGCCTGAGCCGGCAAACCCCAAGGGGTGCCCAGGGCAATCGCATGAAGGAGCCGGTGCAGCCGTTCACTCCCTCTCCCGCGTGCGGGAGAGGGCTGGGGAGCGGGAAAACAAGCCATCGCTGCTCAGTTTGCCCTCTCCCCCGGCCCCTCTCCCATGTATGGGAGAGGGGAGAAAGTCGCTCATGCGATTGCCCTGAAGGGGCGCCCGGAGACGTGGTAATGGCGGGCACGGCGGAGGATAATCGCGGCCCTTCGCCGGCAACCCCTGAACGAGCCATGACTTTCAAGCCGATTCTGCTGGGCGTGGTCGCCCTCACCCTAGTCGCCTGCAACGGCGTGGACCCCGATTCACCACTCGGCAGGCGCCAGACCCTCTTCAAGCAGATGCTGAATACCAGCGAGGACCTTGGCGGCATGCTGCGCGGCCGGCTGAGCTTCGACGAGCAGCGCTTCGTCGATGGCGCGTCGCGCCTCGACCAGCTGTCGCGCCAGCCCTGGCAGCACTTCCCTCAGGTCAAGGAAGACGACAGCAGCGCCCGCGACGAGGTCTGGCAGCGCCAGGAGCGCTTCCAGCAACTGGCCGGCAGCCTGGAGCGGAGCACCGCGGCGCTGGTCGCCGCGACCGCAGCCCGACCTCTGGAGCCCAAGGCCCTGGCGCCGCACGTGCAGCGTGTGGAGGACGCCTGCGAGGCCTGCCACCAGGAATTTCGCGCCTACTGACGGCGTATGGGGGAAGCCGCGAAGCGTTTTCCACCATGCTCGTTCTAGAAGCCCTCGATGCCCGCCGCCTGCAGCCGTAGCCGCAGCGTCTGCACCTCGGGATGCCGGAAGAAGGCCTGCAGCCGGCGGGCGCGACCGGCGCCGATGCCGGGTTCGCGCTGCCACTGCTCCAGGCTGCGCCCGGCCAGTTCGTCCCAGCGTGGCGGCAGCGCCGCATCGCCGGTCGGCGGCAGGCCGAGAGCCCGGAGCCAAACGGGGAAGGGACGCTGCCGCGCCGTGCGGAAACGCTCGGCTAGCATGCCGGCGCTGCGTTCGCCGAAGCCGGGCAGGCTGGCCAGCTCCGCCTCGGTCAGCTCCAGCCAGTCGAGCAAGCCGTCGAGCTGGCGGTTCTCCAGCAGGGCCTCCCAGGTGCCGCGGCCGATTCCTCCGAGGGTCAGACCGTGCTTACCGCCCAGCCAGTCGAGACGGGCGAGAAACTGGCTCTCGCAGCCCGCCACCGGCCGCCAGCAGCTCAGCGCATGGTAGGCGGCCTGATCGGGCGCCGGCAGCGCCGGTCGTTCGGCGGCGCGCCAGACCACGGCCTCGACCTGCGGAATGCTCAGCCCGGCCAAGCGGATCGCCAGTTGATCGCCGGGGCGGATATCCAGCTCCTGCCAGCGGCGCAGCGAGCCGAGGGCGACCCGGCGGATCAGCCGGTCGTCCAGGCGCACCGGCTGCAACTCCAGCAGTGGGGTAATGCGTCCGCTGCGGCCGATGCTGAAGCGTACCGCGCGCACCTCTGCCAGGGCCTGGGCGAGGGGATGTTTCCAGGCCACTGCCCAATGCGGTGGCTCGGCCTGCCAGCGCTCGCCCGGCGGGCGGCGGCCCTGGCGCAGCACCACGCCGTCGCTGGCGAAGGGCAGTGGCTCGCGATACCAGCATTCGCGCCAGAGGCGGGCTGCCGCGAAGTCCGCCAGCGGCTGGCTGTAGCGGCGCACATCGGCGAAGCCGAGCCGCTCCAGGCCGTCCAGCCGCTGTGCCATTTCGGTCGGGCCGTTCGGCCAGTCCCAGACGAACAGGCCGATTCCGGCGGCCTCCGCCTCGTCCAGCGCCTGGCGCGCCAGCAGTCCGGCGACCTTGGCCCGTGCGCCCCGGCCGCCGGCCTCGGCCTGCACGTGGGCGGTCTGCCGCCAGTAGAGTTCGCCCTGCAGGATCAGATGCCGCCTGTCTGCCAGCTGCTGCGGCACCGCCGGCAGGCGCCGGGCATGGGCGGTCCAGTCCTGGCCGTGGCGGCCGTCGCCACGGCTGATGGCGCGCTGCAGGCGGCCACCCAGGTATTCCAGGGTGACCGCCACGCCGTCCACCTTGGGCTGGATCCACAGCCCCTTGCGCGCGGCCATCCAGGCCTGCACGGCCGCCTCGTCGAGCTTGTCCAGCCCAGTGTGCGGCAGCGGATGGGCCAGCGATCCGGCGCTGCCGGCGAGCGGCTCGGGCGCCACGCCGGCCTGCCCGGGGAAGCACTGGCGCCAGTGCGCCAGGCGGGCGCGGGCCTGGTCGTAGAGCTCGTCCGCCAGCGGCGTGCGGCCCTCGCGGTGATAGGCGCCGTCCCACTGGCGCAGGCGTTCGGCGAGCGCCGCCAGCTCGGCGCCGGCACGGGATTCCGTCCAGTCGGGGCAGGGCGCGGCGAGCGCGGGGAGGGCGAACAGGCAAAGAACGGAAAGCGCGATCCGGCGGGTCATCGAGGCATCCTTGCTCTGCAGAGGTCGATCCCCGCCGCGGCCCGGGCCGGCGGCGGGCGGAGCGGTCCAGTCTAGGCGGCGGCGCCGCGCGCTCGAAGGCGCTGCTGCCGAAGTCTTGACGGGCGTCACGGTCTGGTGGGAAAAGGCGCCCGGGACGGCAGTCGCTTGAGGACCTGGGCCGAGCAGCATCGCCTGCACAACGGCCTGGTACTGTTCAATCCGGCGCCGGTAACCTGGGGCCGGTCATCCCCCGAATCCAGCTGAGGAATTTCCCATGAAGGAACCGAAAGTGCTGCAGGTCGGCCCGTTGAGCGAGCGCTTCAACCGGCGCCTGGCCGAGGAATTCGCCGCCCAACCCTACTGGAAGCCGGTCGACGGCCTGGCCTTTCTTGCCGAGCGCGGCGCAGAGTTCGAGGTGCTGGTCACCGCGGCGCGCTTCGGCTGCTCGCCGGCGATGTCGAGGCCCTGCCCAACCTGCGCGCCATCTGCAGCTTCGGCGTGGGCTACGATGCGATTCCGCTGGAGCAGGTGCGCCAGCGCGGCATCCCGTTCAGCAACACGCCGGACGTGCTCAACGAGTGCGTCGCCGACCTGGCCATGGGGCTGTTGATCGACGGCGCGCGCAGGATCGCCGAGGCCGACCGCTTCGTCCGTGCCGGCAACTGGCGGATCGGCAACTTTCCGCTGGCCACCCGGGTCAGCGGCAAGCGCCTGGGCATCGTCGGCCTGGGACGCATCGGCCAGACCGTGGCGCGGCGTTCCAGTGGTTTTGACATGGACGTGCGCTACCATAATCGCCGGCCCGTGGCGGACTGCCCCTATGGCTACGAGGCGTCGCTGGTCGAGCTGGCGCGCTGGGCCGACTTCCTGGTGCTGGTCTGCCCTGGTGGCCCGGCAACCCATCACCTGGTGAATGCCGAGGTGCTCGCGGCCCTGGGGCCGAAGGGCCTGCTGGTCAACGTGGCGCGCGGCACGGTGGTCGACGAGGCGGCGCTGGTCGCGGCACTGGCCGCCGGCCGGCTCGGCGCCGCCGCCCTCGACGTCTTCGAACGGGAGCCGCAGGTGCCGGCGGCACTGCTGGACATGCCCAGCGTGGTGCTGCTGCCGCACATCGGCAGCGCCACCGAGGAAACCCGCCTGCAGATGGAGGAACTGGTCATCGCCAACCTGCAAGCGTTCATCGACAGGGGAGAGATGCTGACGCCGGTCTGACACCTGCCCGCACCGAATATGGCGCTCCGCCATCCCTCGTGCAGATTGCACTGGCCGGATGCAGCAAGGCGCACCAGGGGTGCGCCTTTTTTACCGATCGGTTCGGGGCAGTCGGGAAGCTGCCGCGCCGTCAGGCGGGTTCGGCCACCTTGCGGGCGGTGGAGCGGAAGTCGAACAGGCCGGCCTTCGACGTGCTCAGGTGGAACAGGCCGTAGGCCGCCACCGCCAGGAAGCAGAGTCCCGGCACCGCGAAGGAGGTCGCCGCACCGAAGGCGTCGATCGCCGCGCCCTGGACCATCGGCATCAGGGCGCCGCCCAGCAGCGTCATGACCAGCCCCGCCGAGCCGAACTTGGTCTCCGCCTCGTCGAGCCCCAGCAGCGCAATGCCGTAGATGGTCGGGAACATCAGCGAGAGGCAGGCGGAGACCGCCACGAGCGCCCAGACACCGGAAGCGCCGGGGTTGAGGACGGCATAGAGGCAAAGGCCAGTGGCCGCGAAGCCGAGCAGCACCAGCAGCATGGAGGGGCGGACATAGCCCATCGCCCAGGTCGCCACGAAGCGCGCGACGAGGAAGACGATCATGCTGTATTGCAGATACATCCCGGCCGCCGCAGGGGTGGCGCCGGTGGCCTGCTGCGCGTACTGGATGGTGAAGGTCCAGGTGCAGGTCTGCGCCGCGATGTAGAAGAACAGCGCCACGACCCCCCAGCGGTAATGCGCGTTGTGAAACAGTCGCCCGCAGATGGCGGCGAACCCGCCGTTGCCCGGCTGCGCTTCCGCCTTGGCTTGCTCCTTGGCCGGCATGCGGGTCAGGGCGATGCCGATCCAGATTGCCAGAAGGACGAAGGCGAAGCCGACGTAGGGCAGCATGACCGCCTGCAGTTCAGTCGAGCGGATGGCGAGCAGGTCTGCCTGGCTCATCGTGGCCCGCTCGACGGCTGTGGCGGAGTTCAGGTTCGGCAGGATCAGGCTGGCCGCCAGCAGGACGCCGATGTTGGTCCCGACCGGGTTGAAGGACTGCGCGAGGTTCAGCCGGCGGGTCGCGTTGCCTTCAGGTCCCATCGAGATGACGAAGGGATTCGCCGAGGTTTCCAGGATCGCCAGCCCGCCGGCCAGGGTGAACAGCGCCAGCAGGAAGAGGCCGTAGGTCATCGCCAGACTGGCGGGGTAGAAGAGCAGCGCCCCGCTGATGGCCAGACCCAGGCCGACCAGCACGCCGGTCTTGTAGGAATAGCGTTGATTGATGAAGGCGGCCGGGATGGCCAGCAGGAAATACGCGCCGTAGTAGGCGAACTGGACCAGCGAGGCCTGCAGGCTGCTCATGCTGAAGACGGTACTGAAGACCTGCACGAGCGGGTCGGTCATGTTCGCGACCACGCCCCAGGCGGCGAAGCAGCAGACCAGCAGGATGAAGGGCAGGAGCTTGTCCCGGTGTACGAATTCTCGACGTGTCGGCATATCTGCGTCTCCAGAAATTCAATTCTTGTGAATTATTTTGTTGAAGTGCCTTGTCCGCCCCTTCCTTGGGTAAGAAATATCCGGTGGATGGCTGTCGGATTGCCGGAAAAATGCTTGCTGAAACGATTCATGTCAATGTTTTTTTCATATTTGATGAGGATTCTGGATCAACGGGCCACTGACTGACTTTCTAAAGATTTCCTGAAAAAAGCTTCCCGATCTGGTGAAATACGCCCATTTCGTCAGGGGCGCGGCCAATGAAGGGTCGTCTTCGCTGGTGCCGGGCAAGTCGGTCGGCAGGCGCGCGACCTTGCAATGGAACGCAAGAATCTGGAGGGGGCGTCTTGAGCTACCACGGAATTGCTGCTTTTTTGAGCAGTCAAGAACTTGGCCGGGAAGCATCGAGGCCGATTCGGCGCTTCTCCCGAGGTTGGGGGAAACGCACAAATTGAACGGCATGACGATCGTTCCCGAAGGTGTGGGGCATGACTGCATGGGCGGCCTGCGCGGCTCGAATCTGCGCGGCGTGCGGGCGCACAACGAACGCCTCGTGCTGTCGCTGTTGCGCAGCCGTGGCGAGATGACCAAGGCCGAGATCACCCGGGTGACCGGGCTCTCGGCGCAGACGGTTTCCGTCATCATGCGCGCGCTGGAGGGCGACGGACTGATCTGTCGCGGCCAGCCGCTGCGCGGCCGGATCGGCCAGCCGTCGGTGCCGCTCAGGCTGGCGCGGGAGGGAGCGTTCAGCTTCGGCCTGAAGGTCGGGCATCGCAGCCTCGACCTTGTGCTGGTGGACTTCCTCGGCGGCATCCGCACCCGTGTGACCGAACGGCATCACTACCCGACGCCCGACACTGTGGTGCGTTTCGCGGACTCTGCGGTCACTGACATTCTCAGCCAGATCGGCGCCGGGGAGCGCGCCCGGATCGCCGGATTGGGGATCGCCATGCCGTTCCAGATCTGGGAATGGTGGCGCACCCTGGGCGTTCCGGAGGAGGCGCTGATCGACTGGCGCGAGCGTAATATCGGGGCCGAGATCGGTGCGGCGACGGGCTTTCCGGTCTACGTGCAGAACGACGCCACGGCCGCCTGCGGCGCGGAGTTGCTCTTCGGGCACGGGCACAAGCCGCGGGATTTCCTCTATTTCTATGTCGGGTATTTCATCGGCGGCGGAATCGTCCTGAACGGCAGTCTGGTGCCAGGGCGAACCGGCAATGCCGGGGCGATCGGCTCCATGCAGGTGCCGGACGGGCGGGGCGGACAAGCCGCGCTGCTCGATATCGCCTCGCTGTCGGTGCTGGAGCGGATGCTGGGCGCCGCGGACGAGGCGTCCGATCGCCTGTGGGACACACCGTCGGAATGGCATTTCCCGCAGGCGCTGGTCGAGGCCTGGGCCGACGAGGCGGCGCGCGCGATCGCCGCTGCGTCCGCGGCGGCGGCGGCGGTCTATGACTTCGAGGCCTGCCTCGTCGATGGCTGGATGCCCGTCCGGATCCGGACCCTGCTGCTGGAGAGGGTGCGGGTCCATCTGGCGGCGATCCCGGCCAACGGCATCAGCCTGCCGCTGATCGAGGCGGGTACGATCGGCGCCCATGCCCGATCGCTCGGCGCGGCGAGCCTGCCGCTGTCGGGCCGCTTCCTGCTCGACCTGCAGGCCTTCGCCTCCGCCGGTGCCGGATGACGCCCGGAGCGTCTCGAGCATCCCGCCCTCGATAGCCATCCCGACCCTCCCCCTCGATGTTGGCAGTCCTTGGCGCCCCGCTCGTCGAAAGGCTTGCCTCCAGTAAATAATTCATTCATCGTGAATTAGTTGGGGCGGATTGGCGGCATGGCCTGGGCGGGAGGAGGGCGACGCCAAGCTCCAACCCGGTTCCCGGCGCGCGGCCCTTGGTGCGGGCCGGGGCGCTCGCTCCGCAGCGATACCGTAGATTTTCCAAAACAATCCATAAATCACAGACTGTCGTGGGGACGCATCATGGCGGAGCCAAATTTCCTGAGCACGCTGACAGGGTCGTTCGCAATGCCGGCAGCCGAGAATCCGACGGTGGCGATGGTCGAGGCCGCCTATCGCCATCACGGACTCGATTGGCGCTACATCAACTGCGAGGTGGCGCCGAAGTTTCTCGGCGATGCCGTGCGGGGCGCGAAAGCCATGGGATGGGCCGGCTTCAACTGCTCCATTCCCCACAAGGTCGCTGTCATCGAGCATCTTGACGGGCTCGGCCAGTCGGCCGAAATCATCGGAGCGGTCAACACCATTGTCCGGTGTGGCGACACGTTCATCGGGGAAAACACGGACGGCAAGGGGTTTGTCCAGGCCATGCGCGAGGTAATAGATCCGCGCGGCAAGTCCGTCATGATTTTCGGCGCGGGAGGCGCGGCGCGTGCGGTTAGCGTGGAGCTCGCCCTGGCCGGCGCCACCCGCATCACCGTGGTCAACCGGAGTCGCGACACCGGACAGACACTTGTCAATCTCTTGAACGAGAAGACTGCTGCCGCCGCCGATCTGCGCCTGTGGAATGGCACCGTGGACGTGCCGCGCGATACCGACATCGTGATCAACGCCACCTCCGTCGGCCTGTATCCGAACGTCGACCAGCGCCTCGATCTCAATCTGGATTCGCTTCATTCCGACATGGTGATTGCGGACGGCATACACAATCCACCGCGAACCCATCTGATCCGTAGCGCCGAGGCGCGCGGCTGCCGCGTGCTCGACGGGTTGGGAATGCTCTTGACATCCTCCCCTCCCTCTCGCAAACGCTCGCCGCCCGAAGGGCGGAAAGGAAGGGGATTCCTACCGTGTTCAGCCCATCAGGGCCGACTCACCTCGGTGGGTTCCTGCTGCTGACGGCCTTACCGCACCGCTCACTTCACAGGCGAACTGGGCGTGTCCCGCCCTTAGCACATTGATCGCGCCGACCAGATCGGCGTTTTCCTCGAAGCCGCACTCCACACACGCGAACCGCGCTTGTATCTGGCGGTTGTCTGTCGACACATGGCCGCAGGCCGGACATGTCCGGCTGGTGTTCTGCGGCGGCACGGCGATGAGCCAGCCGCCGTTCCATGCCAGCTTGTAGTCCAACTGGCGGCGGAACTCGAACCAGCCCTGGTCGAGAATGGCCTTGTTCAGGCCGGATTTGGCCCTGACCTGCTTTCCCGGCTGCTCGGCGCTGCCCTTGGCTGACCTGGACATATTCCGCGCCTGCAAGTCCTCGATGCACACCATCGCATGGTTTTGGCTGATCGTGGTCGAGGTCTTGTGCAGGTAGTCACGGCGGGCGTTGCCAATGCGGGAATGAATCTTCTGGACGCGGGCTTTCGCCTTCTTCCAGTTGTGGCTGAACCTGGTCTTGCGGCTCATCGCCTGCTGCGCCTTGCGTAGCGCGGTTTCGTGTCGCTTGAAACTATTGAGCGGGGCATGGAACGTGCCATCCGACAGGGTGGCGAAGCGGGCAATGCCCATATCGATACCAACTGCACCGCCCTGCAGGATAGGCCGCTCGACTTTCCGCTCGGTCTGGACCGACACGAACCACTTGCCGCAGGACTGGCTGACGGTGACGTTCCTCACCGTGCCGAGCACGTCCCGGCTGTTGCGATAACGCAGCCAACCGAGCTTGGGCAGGAAGAGGCGGCTGTTGGCCTGGTCGAGCTTGATCTGTTTCGGGTCGGGGTAGCGAAAGCTGTCGTGCCGGCCCTTCTTCTTGAAACGCGGGAAGTCGGCCCGCTGGGCGAAGAAGTTGCTGTAGGCACGCTCCAGATCCTTGAGGGTCTGTTGCAGCGGATGAACCGGCGCATCCGCCAGCCATGCCGTCTCCGGATCATGCCGCCATTCCGTGAGCCGCTTGCACAGCCCGGCGTAGCCGAGCTTCTTCTCGCCTTGCTCGTAGCGTTTCTTCTGCAACGCCAGCGCCTTGTTGAACACGAACCGGCACGAGCCAGCGAAGCGGCGCATTTGCCGCTCTTGCTGGCCGTCTGGACGTAGCTCGAATTTGAAAGCTTGAAGGCGTTGCATGACCCGATCATGCTCTTGGTCTATGAGCAATGACAACGATATACGGCACGGGCGGCACTGCGTTTTCAAGATGCACGCCAATTTGGTCTTCGTAGCGAAGTATCGCCGCAGTGTGTTCGATGGCGATGCCATCGAGCGGTTGCGTGCCATCTTCACCAAGGTCTGCGCCGACTTCGAGGCCAGCCTGATCGAGATGGACGGCGAGGACGATCACGTTCACCTGTTGGTGGAGTACCCGCCCAAGGTGGCCGTGTCCAGTCTGGTGAACAGCCTGAAAGGCGTGTCCAGCCGTTTGCTGCGAAAGGAGCGGCCCGACATTCAGAAACGCTACTGGAAGGGCGTGCTGTGGTCGCCGTCCTATTTCGCTTCATCCTGCGGCGGCGCACCGATCTCCATCGTGCGCCAGTACATCGAGCAGCAGCAGATGCCGCACTAGCACTACAGTTGCATTTTTGAAATGAGATGAGCCCGCCTGGCCCCGGCCTGATGAGCCCTTCGCCAACATGACCAGGCAATGATCTGTGCCGGATCGATCA
>NZ_BAAGYK010000012.1:0-19903 GCF_054779355.1 Azotobacter armeniacus | reverse complement strand
GCAACAAGCCTTCGATTTGTTTGAATTGCTCGGCGGTCAGTTGCATGGCACTCGGTCTCAACACTATTTGCTGCATTATAGCAAATAGCGTTAACAGGCCCTAGCCGATGGGCATGCGCCGCCCTCCAGCTCATGCCAGCCAATCCAGGGTCAGCAGAAGGCGACGCTCTCCCCGTGCTGGCCGGGGCGAGCGATGGATGATTCCAGCACCCTCATTGCCCAGCCACTTCTCGCCCTTGAACAGCGCCACCGCACCGACCTCGATCTGCTGCGAATCGCTCGGCTCTGCAGACGGATCGCCAAGCCGCGCCCTTGCCATCGTGCCTTCACGAAGCCACTGGCTGCCGATGCCGCAATAGGTGGTGACCAGCCTCAAGGGTACCCGGTCGACATGAAAACGTGGACACATGGCGGTTTCCAATGAGCGCAGACGCAGGCCGACGCGACGGGCATCGATCAGACAGGCGTAGGCGGATACCAGCCAGGCCACATCGGCGATGAACTCGGCTCGCCCTTCCGTGTCGACGTCGCCCTCGACCAGCCGGCTCAGGTCCGGTTCGGCTTCGGGACGATCCAGCTCCAGAACCAGCGATGCCGCTAGGGGCTCGCCAAGAGCCAGCACCGCTGCAAAGCGTTCGACAGGCGGAGACAGGCGCCGCTGCCAAAGCGCCATATTGACGCCATCCCTCAGCACTTCGGCGAGAATCGCCGGGCTGTCGGCGCAGATCTGGCGTGGCAGCGGGCGGATATTCGGACCCCGCATCTCAGGCAACCTCCTCGGTCCAGGGACCGAAGGGGTCCGACAAGGCCCGCCAGGCTTCGGGGCCGCCGGCCATTTCCTCATCGTCTAGCAGGCAGGCATCGAGCTCCCGGACGAGACGCGGAAAATCGATGTGCTGGCCGATGAACACCAGTTCCTGGCGGCAGTCGCCAATCTCGGGACTCCAGTGCTTCATGATCGCCGCCTGCCCCTCCTCATCCTGCGGCCAATGTGCCCTGGGCACGAAGCGCCACCAGCGCCCGGCATGGCCATGGCGCATCAGGCCGCCGGCCTGGGACCAACTGCCAGCATCCTCCGGCTTGCTTGCCAGCCAGAACCAGCCCTTGGAACGCAGCAGTCGTCCGTTGTCCCATTCGCGGCTCAGAAAGTCGAAGAAACGTTGCGGGTGAAAGGGACGGCGGGCCTGGTAGGCAACCGAAGCGATGCCGTATTCCTCGGTTTCCGACACGTGCTCGCCGCGCATTTCCCTGAGCCAGCCGGGCGCCTGCGCGGCGCGCTCGAAGTCGAAGCGGCCCGTGTCGAGGATCCTGTCCAGCGGCACCCGGCCCATGCTCATCGGCAGAATCTCGGCCTGGGTGTTGAGCCGACCAAGGATCGCCGTCAGCTCTTCCCGCTCGGCTTGGGAGATCAGGTCGATCTTGCTGATCAGGATGACGTCCGCGAACTCGACCTGCTCGATCAGCAGATCGGTGATCGAGCGCTCGTCCTCCTCTCCCAGCGTCTCGCCGCGGCTGGCCAGGCTTTCTGCCTCGTGGAAGTCGCGCAGGAAGTTGACCCCGTCGACCACCGTCACCAGCGTGTCCAGGCGGGCCAGGTCGGACAGGCTTCGCCCCTGTTCGTCGCAAAAGGTGAAGGTTTCCGCCACCGGCAAGGGCTCGGCGATGCCGGTGGATTCGATGAGCAGGTAGTCGAAGCGCCCCTCGCAAGCCAGCCGGCTGACCTCTTCGAGCAGATCCTCGCGCAAGGTGCAGCAGATGCAGCCGTTGCTCATCTCGACGAGCCTTTCCTCGCCCCGGTTGAGACTGACATCGCGCTGCACCTCGCTGCCGTCGATGTTGATTTCGCTCATGTCGTTGACAATCACCGCCACCCGGAGGTTTTCGCGATTCTTCAGGACATGGTTGAGCAGTGTGCTCTTGCCGGCTCCCAAGAAGCCGGACAGCACGGTCACGGGTAATCGTCGATCCACAGGGTCTTCCCTCAGGTATCACGCAGGTGTCGTTCACGCTGCTCCTGGCGCTCCTTGGCCTCGATGCAGAGCGTCGCGGTGGGGCGCAGCAGCAACCGCCGCAAGCCGATCGGCTCGCCCGTCTCGAGGCACCAGCCATAGGCTCCGCGCGCCAGCCGATCGAGCGCCGCGTCGATTTTGTCCAGCAGCCTCTTGTTCCGCTCCAGCACGCGCAGCTGCCATTGACGCCGCTCCTCGGCACTGCCGATATCCGCCGGATCGCCGCTCGGCTCCTGCTCGCGCAAGGCGGCGAACTCCTCGTCGATACGGAGCTGCAGCTCGGCACGCTGCGCCAGCAACAGATCACGGAAGAAAGCCTGTTGCTGCTCGTTCATGTAGGCCTCTTCGGGCTGGGCAAGCAGTTCGGCTTCTGTCATGGGAGTCTCCAAAGTCAGAACCTCCGCAGGCGCATCCCGAGGGGATGCCTTCCACCCCTTCTCTTTTCACGGTAGGAAATTTCCGCCTCCAAAACCGTTGCGCGAGAGGAGCACGATGCTTATTGTTATAACATAACACTTTTATTCTGGACCAGCGCTCATGAATTCCTTCACTCTGCCCGATGTTGCCAGTCAAACTCGTGCGCCGCAGGATATTGCGCTCGAATGGGTCGGCATGCAGGGCATCGCGCTGCCCATCGTGCTGGCCGACCAGCGAGTCGCGGCTTTCGTCGACGCGGGCGTCAGCCTCGATGCCCTCTCCACTCGTGGCATTCATATGTCGAGACTGTACCTGGCCCTGGAAGGGCTGGAGGCTCGCCCGCTGACCCCGGAATTGCTGAAGAATGTGGTCGGGCGCTTCCTGGCCACACATGCCGGCCTGTCGAAACGCGCATTTCTTGCCCTTCGTGGCGAGCTGCTGTTGAAGCGCCCGGCGTTGGTCAGCCCGCTGTCGGGCTGGAAGTCGTATCCGTTCGAGGTGAACACACGACTCGACGCGAAGGGACTGCGGATAGAATTGAAGCTGGATGTCGACTATTCCTCCACCTGTCCCTGCTCGGCGGCACTGGCCCGGCAGCTGATCCAGCAGCGCTTCGTCGAAGACTTCGCCGACAAGTCGTTGCAACATGCCGCGCTCGTCGCCTGGTTGGGCAGCGAACGAGGGATTGCCGCAACACCGCACAGCCAGCGCAGCGTCGCCTCGCTACGCATCCGGCTGGCGGCCGGCCAGATCGAACTCCCGCTGCTGGCCCTACTGGACAGTGCCGAAGCGGCCCTCGGCACACCCGTACAGACAGCCGTCAAGCGCAGGGACGAGCAGGCCTTCGCATTGGCCAGCGGACAGAACCCGATGTTCTGCGAAGATGCCGCGCGGCGCTTGCATCGAGCCCTGACCGATCTGGACGGCATCCGGGCCTTCCATGTCCGCGTGGCGCATGCCGAAAGCCTGCATGCCCACGATGCCGTCGCGGAAAGCGCCTGGAACTGGAGTCCGACATGCTGCTGAACTGCGCCGGCCTGCAATGGGGGACGCCCGGCCGTCCACTGACGCCGCCTCTGGATTTCCAGCTGGAGGCGGGCAGCCTGACTGCGCTCATCGGTGCCAATGGCAGCGGCAAGAGCAGCCTGCTGAAGGTCATCGCCGGCTGGCAGGAGCCACTGGCGGGCACCCTGACCCTCGAGGTACCCGAGCTGGGCGGGATTGGCTATCTGCTCCAGCAGCCGATGCTGGACCGGCAGTTCCCGATCGATCTGGCCGGGCTGGTCGGCGCCGGCCTGTGGCGCAGCGCGCTGCCGCATCGGACTCGCCGCCTGCGGCTTCGGCAGGCCTTGGAGGCGTGGCGCCTGGAAGGACTAGAAAACCGTCCGCTGGTCGCCTTGTCCGGGGGCGAGCTACAACGGGCGCTACTGGCCCGGCTTGGCTTGACCGAAGCCAGATTGCTACTGCTGGACGAACCGGAAGTGTCGCTGGATGAGCTGGGACGAGCCCTGCTCTGGCAACGTATCGCCGCCTGGCGCCAGACAGGACGCACGATCCTGGTGGCAACCCATGACCTCACTGCAGTGCATAGCCATACCGACGACTGCCTGTGGATAGACAGTGAGGGCTGCACGTTCGGCTACAGTCGGCGGATCGCGCTTTCCCGGCGAATGGGTCAGGTAGCCTGATGCTCGCCTCACTTTGGCAGCCGTTCCTGGAGTTCGCCTTCATGCGCCGGGCCCTGCTCGGTGGCGTGCTGCTGGCAATCAGCGTGGCGCCGCTGGGCGTGTTTCTCATCCTGCGCCGCATGAGCCTGATCGGCGACGCCATCGCCCACGGCATTCTTCCGGGCGCGGCGGTCGGCTTCTGGCTGGCCGGTCTGTCGCTGCCGGCCATGACCCTGGGCGGTCTGGTCGCAGGACTTGCAGTGGCCGCGCTCGCAGCCTTTGTCAGCCGATATACGGGGTTGCGGGAGGATGCCAGCCTGGCCGCGATCTATCCGGTTTCGTTGGCCTGCGGCATCCTGCTGCTGGGCCTGGCGGGCAAGCGTCTGGACCTGCTGGGACTGCTGTTCGGATCGGCCCTGGCTGTCGACCGGCCAATGCTCGAGGCCATGCTCTGGGTGTCTCTGGGCAGCCTCACGGTGTTCGGACTGATCTATCGCACCTTGCTGCTGGACAGCTTCGACCCCCAGTTCCTGCGCACCATCAGCCGCTTCGGGCCGCTCGTGCATGGCCTGTTCCTGGGACTGGTGGTACTCAACCTGGTAGTCGGCTTCCAGGCCATGGGAGCCCTGATGATGGTCGGCCTGATGATCCTGCCGGCCGCAGCGGCACGCTTCTGGAGCCGACATTTGCCGGTCTTGATCGTCGCGGCGGCGCTCATCGGTGCGACTGCCGTATGGCTCGGCCTGCTGCTGTCCTACCACGCCGCCCTGCCGAGCGGTCCCGCCATCGTGGTCATGGCCGGTTGCGCCTATGCATTGTCCGTGGCGTTCGGCCCGGTCCATGGGCTGCTACGCCGACCTGCCTCTCCAGTTCCGCTTTAGTTGCCGCGATGCGCATCCTGATCGCCCTGCTGTCGTTGCTGCTGCCCTTGCCGTCGGTGGGACAGGAACCGATCGAAGTCGTCACCAGCTTCAGCATTCTTGCTGACATGACGCGCAATATCGGCGGGGAACGCATACATCTCCACAACATCGTGGGTCCCGATGGCGACGCGCATGTCTACGAGGCAACGCCCGAGGATGTCAGGGTGCTGCGCAAGGCCGATCTCGTCATCCAGAACGGCCTGCACTTCGAACCCTGGCTGGATCGCCTGGTCGCCAGCAGCGAGACCGGTGCCAAGGTCGTCCGAGCCAGCGCGGGGGTGATTCCACGCAGTCTCGTGCTGCATGGCGAGACGATCGACGATCCCCATGCCTGGCACAGTCTGGCCAACGCGCAGATCTACGCAGCGAACATCGCCAGGGCACTGATCGAGGCAGATCCGGCACATGTGGCTATTTACCGGAACAATCATGCAGCCTACCTGAAGGAGATCGAGACGCTGCAGGTGGAGGTGGACAGGGCGTTTCACGATCTTCCGCCAGACAGCCGGCGTATCGTGACCTCCCACGATGCCTTCGGCTATCTCGGCCAGGCCTACCGCATCGACATCCTCGCGCCACAGGGGCTATCGACCGATCGCGCACCTTCCGCAACGGAGGTAGCCATGCTGATCCGGCAGATCCGTCGGGAAAGAATCGACGCGGTATTCGTTGAGAATATCAGGGACTCGCGCCTGCTCCGGCAGATCGCCGAGGAAAGCGGCGCGAGGGTCGGCGGTACCCTGTATTCCGACGCACTGGCCGCGCAGGGACCTGCCAGTACCTACCTCGGCCTGTATCGCCACAACGTCGAAACCATACTCAGAGCATTGCGTCGCTAACGACGTGCCACTCATAGCCCGTCGCAGAGCGCTTCAGTCGCTGCGCGTCTCACGAGCAGCCTGTTCGAACCAACCAATGACCGCCTGCAGGTGAGGCTCGCCATAGACCTTGGCGAAGCGCTGCGTTTCCTGCTCCTGCGGATTGCGCAGGATCTCCAGGCGCCGCTGGATGAAATCGGGGGTCAGGGGGATGCCGCACTCGACCGTGATGCAATGGCGCCAGGAGGCATAGCTGTCGGGGATGGCGGGAGTGGTTTTCATAGGTTTCTCCGTTCCTTCTGGGAAGCCGAGCGCTCGCTGCGTCCGCCCTCGAAAAGCACCCTCCGTTTGCGGCATTGCCTGGGCACGGCTGACCACAAGTGTATCCCCGAAACCGGACTAGACTTTTTCTCATCCACCGTCTCGAGGAGTACGGACATGGGCAAACGCGCTGCGGAATATTTCCACCGCCAATGGCAGCACTATGAAGACTGCCATCACAACCGGACCAACCTGGCCTTGCACATGCTCGCCTTGCCACTGTTCGTCGTGGCCTGTCTGGTGCTGGTAAACGCACTGCTGCACCTGGACCTGCTGACGCTGATCCTCGGCGGGCTCGGCCTGTCCGCCGCCCTCGCCCTGCTCGCCCAGGGCCACAGGTTCGAGGCGGGCGCCGATCCCCAGCACCCGGAGAACTCCCTGCCCCATCTGCTGGTCGAGCAGTTCCTGACCTTTCCCTCGTTCGTCCTGAGCGGCGCCTGGCGACGGGCCTGGAGGGCCTGCCAGCGCAAGCGCGAGTGAGCGGCGAGCGCCAGCTCAGCCGAAATATTCGCCCAGGGCCAGCAGCACCTGATCGGCCTCCTGCAGGCTCGACTCCAGCTCCTCGCGCCAGCGAGTCACCAGGGGCTGTAGATCGACCTCCCGCTCCGCCCTCGACAGCCAACTGCAGGCGGTCATGCCAGTCGCCCAGCGCCGACTGCGCGGTTTTCAGCCGCTTCGACGCCGAGCCGGAAAAGTCGACCAGATCGGGATAGGCTTCGGCGCCATAGCGCACCCGCTTGATCAGCAGACGCAACCGGTGCCGGTCGTGGGCCAGATTTCGCAGCGCCTCGCCCAGGCACGTGGCCTGTCGTGCCTGACGCTTGCGCAGACCGCGCAAGGCACCGTCGCGCCCGGCCTCCAGCCGCTCCCGCCGCCAGCCGATCAGCTCGAGCCTGCCGATGCCCCCCCCAGCTCCTGCAGCAGCACCTCGTCGTCGCGCAGCGGCGTGCTCAGGCGCCCCACGGCAGCAGCGGCCTGCTCCTGCGGATCGACGCCGGGCAGGCCGCGCAACGGGCGCAGCAGACTGCGCAGCCAGTGCAGGGCGACGCGCAGATCGTGCAGCGCATCGCCCTCGCGCCGCCAGGGCTTGAACAGCCAGAGCGCGACCACCGCCAACATCGTCGCAACCGCGGCAATGGCGATCAGCCCCAGCAGGCGCAGGTTGGCACTGCCGAACCAGCTCCGCAGGGCTTGCATCTGCTGCTCGCCCTGATACCCGGGCACCCAGCGTTGCCAGCCGTAGTTCAGGTCGTCCCAAGACAGGCGCAGCCGGTTGAGCCAGTCGATCTCGCGGTAGCGCGCCAAGGACAGTGACGCCTCCTCGAAGAAGCCCTGCTCTTCGCCAAGCGCCTGCTCCAGTCCCCGCTCGATGCGCTCCGGCGCTACCTGGAGGATGGGATCGACGGTGGTCCAGCCGCGCTGCGGCTGCCAGTACTCGACCCAGGCATGGGCATCAAACTGATGCACCACAGGTAGTTTCCGGCCGGGTTGAACTCACCGCCCTGGTAGCCGGTGACCACCCACGCGGGAATCCCGGCGGCGCGCACTACGAAGGTCATGGCGCTGGCGAAGTGCTCACAGAAGCCTCGGCGGCTGGCGAAGAGGAACTCGTCGATATCGGCTCGAGTTCCGGCAGCCGCTGGCTCCCCGAGCCCGCCATCAGCAGCGCCTTCTCCGCGGCCCGCGCCGGATCGCCCAGCGACAGGCGCATGAGGAAGCGGTCCAGTTGGGTCTCCGGCAGGGCAAAAGTACCGCTCTGGCTGACCGGCTTCTAACTGCTGTCGGAAAAGCGGCCTCCCAAGTTGCCGGTAACCGTTGAGGTGGCCATGCAAGAGTTCGAGCACCATCACTGTGATCCATTCGACCGCTTGCTTGTCGCTGCAGCCATCACGGAACCTATGAGGCTCCTGAGGGTCGATCCCACTGGTTGCGAAATACACCAGCCTGGCCGTGCTGGTCCCAGGAAAGGAGCTTCGATCTCCTGCAACAGCAGGAAGCCCCTCCAAATCCGGCATGCAGGCCTTCACCCCAGTCCCTTACAAGATCTTTTGAGGCCTTGGTTATGCGGGCGATAGAAGCATGGGCACGGGGCATAATCCATCGCCCACCTAGGCGCTTGTCCGCCTTGGGATCGTGTTTGCTGGGCCGGACCCAACAACCACAGACGGGATATGAGCGGATACAGACAATTGCCATCGGGGGAGATATTGCATGGATAGGGCCCGAATCATGTTCTACGTTATCCTGTACTTCTTTGCGACCGTAGCGGTTACGGGAGCTTATCCGGCCTTAGCTCAACCGGCTGCGATCCCTTGGGGCGTCAGTTCGTCGGCGAGCGCATTCAAGAACTACCGGGAGTGGTTCCCGAAAATGACTGCCGCGGGCATCACCACGGTTCGCCTGTTTCCTTCATGGCGGGGGATTGAAACGGAGAAAGGGACGTGGAAGTGGGACGATGCCGACTCGCTTATAAAAGTCGCCAGTGAGAACAATATCGAGATCAGCGGACTCTTGCTGGGCTCCCCCCCAAGAACAAAGACCGTTCATGCATTCCCGATGGAGAACCTGAACGATTGGTCCACTTACGTCTCGGCTGTCGTCAGTCGCTACAAAGACCAGATCCGCTACTGGGAAGTTTGGAACGAAGGCAATGCTGCCTTCAACGATGGCCACCATACCACGTCCGATTACGCGAAGCTCGCCGCCACCAGTTATGCGGCAGCGAAGCAAGCCAATCCGCAAGCACAGGTCGGCTTGTCAGTTGCAAGTTTCGACGCTCCGTATCTCAACCAGACGATCCTCGCCATGGCAAAAGCAGGGAAGCCGAACAGCTTCGACTATCTCTGCATCCACCCCTATGAGATCGTGGATGGTCTCACCAATAATAATGTCGATGGCGAGATTCCCTTCCTGTGGATGAGCCGTCTCTTGCGCAACATATTGAAAGACAGTGCGCCGGATCGGGCCAATGCTGAAATCTGGATCACGGAAGTAAGTCGCCGGATCGGAAATTTAAACGGTCGCGTCGTCTCGGAGCAGGAGGCAGCAAAAGCCCTCGTCAAGATTTACACGATGGCTCTTGCACAAGGCATCGCGAAAGTTCAGTGGTTCGAGGCCCAAGACCCCGAAGGGGAGGCCCCGGGATTCGGCCTGTTAGACCGGAGCGGCAGAGCCCGCGATTCCTACCAGACGCTGAAGGCACTGACAACAGCTCTCGGAGCGATGCCAGCGTATCAAGGGTGGTTGGCCTTGGGCCGCGACGGCCGGGGCTATGGGTTCGTCTTCGAGGGGCAGACCGCACCCGTACTGATTGCGTGGATGCCGAAAGGGCAGACGGACGAGTCGCTCTTGTTCGCCAGCGATGTGAAAGTGATTGACTCAAGAAAGGGTACAACCAGAACGCTCAAGGCCAATCAAGCGCTGAAGCTGACCGACATCCCTGTTTTTGTGACCGGCCTCTCATCCGACCTAGTGAATCAAGCCAAACTCAATGCGGGCAAGAATTTTCCGTGGGGGGGCGACTATACGAGAGCCAAGACGGTCAGCATCCAGCCGGGGTCGATCAACGCGAACAAGGGGATCTTCCTGGTCGGGGATGCCGATCGGCCCGTGGTCAAGTTTGACGACGGCTCGGTGGGCGTCAAGGTCGAAGGCGACATCACGCATCCGGTAAGTTTTTATGTTCATCCTTCGTTCGCGACAGTCCAGACCAGAGATTATTACATCCGCGTTGCGGTCCGCCGTCTGACGGCAGGCAACGTTGGCATGAATTTGTTCTACGAAGTCGCCGACAGTCAGGGGCGCAGGCCTTATGTGAACAAAGAGCGCTGGTTCGGCGCCTCGCCGGATACCGGCTGGCAAACATTCACATGGCAAGTCTCCGACGCTTTCTTCTCCAAAATGTGGGGCTATGACTTTCGTATTCAACCGGAGCAGTCGGTCCCATTCGTCTTGGGTAAGGTGGAGGTCAGCACCGAGCCATTCGAATAGCGAGACGGCATTGAGTCTGTCAAACCAGAGCACCGTCTGTTTAATATTTCACCAGATCCGGGAAGGACAGCCGCAAATACTCTATCTTACTGTGTCACTATCATGTCGATCATGTCGCAGGGAGGCGCGGCTAGTGCACGAGTCTGATACTGCCGCTGGCACGCAAAAGCGTAGAGCCGATGGCGGCGTACATCGAGCCGCTGCACACCAGTGCCTGGCACCAGACGCTGCATCACTTCGTGGCCAAGGCCCAATGGGCCGATCCGAGATGCTGCGCCGAGTAGCCCAGTGGGTCGTGCCCAGAATGGATCGACCCCGCGGCGGCTACTGGGACGTGGACGACACGGGCGCTCGCCGCAGCACCATACGCTGGCGCATCGAGCGCAATGATCAGGACCTCAAGCAGGACTTGGGGCTGGGACATCATGAGGGACGCGGCTGGCCATCACCATGTCAGCCCGAGCATCGCCGCCTATGGCTTCCTGGTCGCGTGGCGTCTGAGTTGTGAGCGTGCTGACGAACAGAACAGCCGAGGGAAAAACGCATCGAATGCTCAATGCCTGCGCCTCCCCCGGACTATCTCCCACGCGGCAGTCCAGCACGCATAACGTCACATGACGAATTCGATCACGCAGAAAACCGGCGTGGCGATCTACTTTGCCGATCCGCACAACCCCTGGCAGCGCGGCAGCAACGAGAACATCAACAGGCTGATTCGCCAGTACCTGCCAAGGACAGGACCTTGTCGATCCACGCCCAGGAACAGTTGGATGCGATTGCCTACGACTGAACATCCGGCCGCGCAAACGCTTCGACAGGAAATGTCCGATCGAAGCCATGACCAAAGCAATGGCATTATGATGCGATGCACCCGCCTCAACCCAGCAACCGCGCTGTCTTCAGCTCCTGCAATCGCCTCTCACATTGCCGAGCTTTTTTAATGGCACACCACTTCCAATGGCGCGCCAAATCCTTATACTCAGGCTTGGTTGTCAAGGGTTACGCCCAAGAATTGGGGCATACCTCTAAAAACCGACACGTATCATCAGGAGCTTCAAGAAAGAGCGAAGGAAACGCGCAGTTCGAAGTAGAGCCTGTGAACAGGCCCAGCGAGCCAAGACTCCAGCCACAACGCTCAATCTCCCTCCTTCTTTCCTTGCAGCACTTGAATACAGCTTCCACACCCGGAATCTCCGGAGGCTTTCGCCTGCACGAAAACCAGGGTTTCACCTGTCCTCAGGATCAGACGTCAAATCCTGGGGCGGTAGCGTGCCTGAAAGCCCACACTGAGCGCCCGCCAAGCGAGTCCTGAAACGGGGGCAGCCTTGGCCGGACAGGGACAGGATGCCGAGAAAGTTCAGCTCCACTAAAAAACATCCCTCTCTTCCAGCAATGTCCGAATTCCACGTCATTCAACGAGGACGCTTGACATGAAGGAAACCTTTTCCACCCTTTCCCAGGCGCTGCCTCTAGCCACTGGCCAGGCCTTCGCCGATGAGGCCACCTTGGCAGCCCTGCAAACCGCCAATATCCCCCTCCCCTGACGACAGAGCAGGGCGAGGCCGTTACCGCCGTCCAAGGCGAAGCGCTAGCCAACGTCATCGCCTACCCGGACTACGCCCTAGCCATCTCAATACAACGATCAATGCAAACAAAGGTGATATGAATTTGGTAGCCATAATTGGCCTGAAGGCTGTCTCCGCACAGAGCGAAGCTCTCGATATTGCCATTAGAGCCGCCAGATATCAAGCAAGCCAGCAACAATTTTAGTAGCGTTGGCGACGGTGCTGGTCAAGCTCTCACAAGTCCCAACTGATCTCCAGCTGGATTGACATAGCAAGCGTATTCCCAGAGTTCCGATAGCCAGCTTGTTCCTTACTTCCTTACTCCTTCTCCGGAAGATCGAGGGGGAGGACAAGCCATGCCCCATACCGGCAGCATACGGAAAGGCCATAAGTTCCCATGAGCAAGAAGTACCCTCTCCACGCATTGACGACCGCCCTTTCGGCCACTGCCTGCGCCAATATCTGGGCCGTCGAGCCACAAAGCATCAAGCTGGCGGATGGACTGCAATTCACCCCCACCCTGCAAGTCACTGAAAGTTACGACGATAACTTCCGTGCTGTCGAAGACCACAAGCAGTCCTCTTGGATCACCCGTATCACCCCAACCTTCACCTTGGGCGCGGAGGGTCATAAAGGCCGCTACGAAGTGAAATACAGCTCCGAGAGTGAGATCTTTCACTCAAGTCACAACGATGACAACACCGACCACCACCTCACTGTAGAGGCCGCCCTGCAATTCGACGCGCGCAATCGCCTGAAGCTGGATGCCGGCTACCATCGGGTCGAACTAGTCGACTCCGAGAACTCGGACAACTTGAGTAGCGAAAACGACAAGTTCAGCACCATCAATGCAGGCGCATTATACAGCTTCGGCGCCCAGGGAGCGCGCGGCCAGATCGACCTAGGCGCCAAACACGAGAAGCTGCGCTACCACAACAGCCACCACATCAACGATGATCTGGAGCGCGAAAGCACGATCTTGAACTCCATCTTCTACTATCGGGTGGCGCCGAAAACCCAAGCCTTGCTGGAGGCCCGCTATACGGACTACAACTACGTCTCCAACGACATGCGCAACAGCAAGAACTATGCCCTGCTCGGCGGTCTGACCTGGAGGGCCACGGCCAAGACCACCGGCACCATCAAGATCGGCGGCGAAAAGAAGCGCTTCGAAGAGTCTGGTGTCGACAACATGTCCAACTCCATGTGGGAAGTCGACATCGACTGGAAGCCGCGCACCTACTCGACCTTCAGCCTCACTACCCGCCAGGCCATAGATGAAAGCTACGAGTCAGGCATCGGCGCCTCCGCGGTCAGGAGCACCAGCACCACCCTCGATTGGAAACACAAATGGAGTGCTCGCCTGTCTTCCAAAACCAGCTACACCCGCAGCGAACAGGAGTATGAAGACTATGATCGCGACGACGATCTAGACTCCTTCAGAGTCGACCTGACCTACGGGCTGCACCGCTGGCTGGATATCAGCATCGGCTATAGATACACCACGAACGATTCTACCCGCGAAGGTGAAGGGTACGATCGCAACATTTACGTCCTTAGTATCAACCTTAGTTTATGACTCACTACCCGAGACACTGCGAGGTTGTGCTGTCCGTCGGCACAACTCAAGAGAAACCGCGCTTTATGGTCATCCGTCATTTCCTCAACCTGATACTATGTGTCCTGGTACTCAATGGCCGCGTCGCACTGGCAGAAGGCAACTCCAACTACAGACTGGCCTCGGGCGATGTCATCCGCATCAACGTATTCGGCGAGCAAGACCTCAGTATCGAGGAAATCCGCCTGACCGACGCCGGTACCTTTTCCTACCCTTTCATCGGCGAAGTCTTTGCCAAAGGCAAGACTGGCGCCGAGCTCGAACAATTGCTGATAGATAAGCTCAAGGGCGACTACCTGGTCGATCCGCGCGTCTCGGTCAACGTCTTGAAATACCGGGAGTTCTACATCAGCGGTGAAGTCAAGGAGCCCGGCGGCTACCCTTACCAACCCGGCCTCACCCTGCGCCGCGCCATTGCCCTGTCCGGCGGCCTCACCCAATTGGCCTCCACCGGACGCATTACCATCATCCGCGACCAAGACCCGAACCGCTCCCCTGAAAAGGCCACCCTGGACACTCCAGTTCATCCTGGCGACAGCATCACCATCGATCAGGGGTTCTTCTAGCAGTTTCGCAGGCTGGTTATGTCAGCCTTTTTCGAATAGTGATTTTGGCCTTGGCCACAATTTGTAACATATTGTCTATAAAGGCTCTCTTTGTAGGGTGGGTAACGGCGAAGCCTTACCTACCGCGGGTCTTTTGTGGCGTCGGGGTCAAGGCCCAAGCTGGCCTCAGGAACACGCTCTGTTTGTTGCACAGCAGCGAGCCATCGGCGGGAGCGGGAACTCCCGCGCCCTAGCAAAGCCCAGAACATGCTCCGACACTCACTGCGACATGATTTCAGGCAGTCTTCAAAAGGATTTCCCGAAAAAGGCGCACCCGGCGCGCAAGAATACCCTGCATAGCCACTCCTTCATTCGGAGTTTCCCGAAACATGGAAAGTAATACCCGGACCCCTGCACGTCCCTGGATCGCCCAATATGACGATGACGATGATGAAAGCGATCTGCTGCAACTCTGGCAGACCATCTGGCAGCGCAAATGGGGCATCCTCTCGCTGGTGCTGGTGGTCATTATGGTCGCGGTACTCGCCGTCTCGAGCATCACCCCCCTGTACCGTGCCTCCGCCACCCTACTGATCGAGGCGGAGCAGGCCAACGTGGTCTCCATCGAGCAGGTCTACGGCTTGGAGGGCACCGGCAGCGAGTACCTGCAAACCCAGTTCGAATTGCTCAGGTCGCGCGCCCTGGCCGAACGCGTGGTACGGGAACTCAATCTAACCACCCATCCCGAGTTCGATCCGCGCCAACAACCCGAACCGCTGATCGACATCCGCGGCCTGCTCGCCAGCTCCGATGTCAACAAGGTCGCCCCCGACACCCTGCCGGAAGATCTGGAAGAAGGCGTCGACCCGACCGAAGCTCGGATCTTCGACTCGGTCACCAAGGCCTTCATGGGGCGCATCGGCATCGAACCGATGGGCAAGAGCCAGCTGGTCAAGGTTCAGGTCGACATGGCCGACGCCCGCCTGGCCGCCCGCGCTGCCAACGCCCTGGCCAACGGCTTTATCGAGAGTCAGATGGAAGCGACCATGAACATGGCTGCGACCGCCACCACTTGGATGAACAGCCGCCTCGGCGAGCTGCGCGAAAAACTCAAGGAAGCCGAAGAACGCCTGCAGGCCTTCCGCGAGAAAGAGAACCTGGTGGACGTGGACGGCGTGAACACCATCAACGCCGCCGAACTGTCGCTGACCGGCAACCGCATGATCGACGCCCGCCGCCAGCGCGCCGAGGCCGAAAGCCAGTACCGCCAGGTTCAGAGCATGCGCCGCGGCGGCTGGGAGAAACTGGCGACCGTTCCCGCCGTGCTCGGCCATCCGCTGATCCAGCAGTTCAAGGCCGAGGAAGCCAGGGCCAGGGCCAAGGTGGAAGAGCTGTCCAAGCGTTACGGCGCCCGTCACCCAACCATGGATGCCGCCCACACCGAACTGAACGCCGCTTCCGCCAGCCTGCGCGGACAAGTCGAACAGATCGTCGCCGGCATCGAGCGCAACTATCAGCTGGCTATCGCCAACGAAAACTCCCTTAAAGATTCCTACAACGCCAACAAGGCGCAGATCCAGAACATCTCGCGCAAGGAATTCCAGGTCCGCGAGCTGCAGCGTGAAGTGGAGGCCAACCGTACCCTCTACGAAACCTTCATGACCCGTCTGAAGGAAACCACCGCCACCGCCGACTTGGGAGCCGCCAACGCCCGCGTGGTCGACCCAGCCACTGTGCCGTACCTGCCGTACACGCCGAAAAAGGCCCTGATCGTCGCCCTCGCCGCTCTGCTCGCCCTGCTCGCGGGCGTCGGCATCAGCCTGCTGCTGGCTACTTTGAACAACACCTTCAAGTCCACCGAAGATGTCGAGGGCAAGCTCAACCTGCCAGTGCTGGGCATCCTGCCTCTGGTCAAGAACAAGCAACGCAACCAGGTCGCCCGCCTGTTCACCAGCAGCGAGGACAAAACATTCTCAGAATCGATCCGCACCATTCGCACTGGGCTGATCCTGTCCAGCATGAGCCAGCCGCACAAGGTCCTGGTAATCACCTCTTCCATACCCTACGAAGGCAAAAGCACCGTGGCCGCCAACCTGGCCTTTGCCCTCGGTCAGATGGAAAAGACCCTGCTGATCGATGCCGACCTGCGCCGCCCGACTCTGGCGAAAAACTTCGACTTCCCGGTCGGGACTCCTGGCCTGGCCAACCTGATCGCCGCTACCGCCCGGCTGGAGGACTGCATCAAGCATGTGGATGGCATCGACATGATCGGCGCCGGCGTCGTCCCGCCGAACCCGTTGGAGCTGCTCTCCTCGCCGCGCTTCGCCAAGGCCATCGAGCTACTGAAGAGCAAGTACGAGCGGATCGTTATCGATTCCCCACCGACCCAAGCCGTCAGCGACGCCACTGTTCTCGCCACTCAGGCCAATGCGCTGATCTATGTGATCAAATCCGAAGCCACGCCGATCCCACTGGCGCAGAAAGGCATTGGTCAGCTGCTGCAGAGCAGCGTCCCGATCACCGGCGTGGTTCTCAACCAGGTTGACGTGAAGAAAGCGAAGAAACGTGGCTACAGCTATGGCGGCTACTACGACTACTATGGTTACAGCAGCAGCCAGAAGGCCTGAGCCACACTGGCCCCCCACGCGGGAGCGTGGGAGCCATTATTTTCCATAGGCGATCGCTCCCACGTGGGAGCGCAACCCGGCCGCTTGGCAGCCAACATACACACTTCCCCATCCGCAAATATGCTCGACCTGCACAACCACCTGCTTCCCGGCCTCGACGACGGCGCGCCAGACATGGAAACTGCCCTGCAACTGGCCCGCCTCGCCGTGCAGGATGGTATCACCCATCTCGTCTGCACCCCGCATATCCATCCCGGCCGCTACGACAACACTCTCGCCGGTATAGAGATGGTGCGAGGCGAATTCAGTGCCGCCCTGAAACAGGCCGGCATTTTCCTGCAGGTCGCCGCCGCCGCCGAAGTCCGCTTCGGCCTGGAGCTAATGGATGGTTTCGCCCGCGGCACCCTGTCCTTTCTCGGCGAATGGCAGGGCAATAAGGTCTTGCTCCTCGAATTCCCCCCCGGCGAACTCCCCTTCGGCGCCGAACACCTCACCCAGTGGCTGCTGGATCGCAAGGTCATGCCCATGATCGCCCACCCCGAGCGCAACAAAGGCCTCATGCGCAACCCGGCCAAACTCAAGCCCCTGCTGCAACAGGGCTGCCTGTTGCAGGTCACCGCCGCCTCAGTTGCCGGTCGCTTCGGTATGGTCGCCCAGAAATTCGCCCATGCATTGCTGGAACAAGGCCTGGTAAGCGTCCTCGCCAGCGATGCCCACAATCTGCAGCACCGCCCGCCGCTGCTGAGCGAAGGCCTGGAGCACGCCTCCCGCCTTATCGGCGACGTCAAGGCCGAACGCCTGGTTAAATACACCCCTTGGCAGATTGCCCAGAGCCACTTCCCATGAACAGCACTCTCGACACGCAACGGGCCAGCCAGACGCAGCATCGCACGCGCCAATACGGCACTGGCAAAATCGCCCCGCATCCCGTGCTGATCCTGCTCGGCGCTGCGCTTGCTCTGCTTCTGCTGACCGGCGGCACGCGCCTGCTGCTCGCCGGCATTGCCAGCTACCAGGCCGAGCCCTTCCCGCAGGACTGGGAGAAGAAAGGCCAGGAACCCAGCGAGCTCGCCTGGCAGATCGCCCACAATGCCGCCCAGCGCGCCATCGCCTTCTACCCGAGCACCAGCGGTGCCTACCAGCATCGCCTCGGCCAGATCCACCACTGGCAGCAACTGCACCAGCCCCTGGGAGCGCCTGCCGCCGCACCCTCGCGCCGCGCCGCTCTGGTCGCCTTTCGCGCAGCCACGGAAACCCGCCCCAGTTGGCCGGCACACTACTGGACGGCACTGACCTGGGCCAAACTCCAGCTGCTGGAGTTCGATAACGAATTTCACCGAGCCCTGGCTGAAGCCCAGCGGCTAAGCCCCTGGCACATCGTCATCAACCCTGGTTTGGCCGAAGTCGGCCTGATCGCCTAGGAACAACGCTCGCTCAGCGACCACACGGCCGTGCTCGAAGCCGCCCGATGCACGGCAAGCCTCATCAATGCGCATCTGTACGAAATGGCGAAGCTCCCAGGCATGGCGAGCAAGCTGTGCGACAGCCTCGACGAGGCCCTGAAGAAAAACCGCAAGATCTGCCTGTGACCCCTCGCATCAGCGAACGCCCCTACTAATCCTAGACATCAAGGCATTCAGGATGACAGCCGACACCACTGCACTACACCACTCAACCGAGAAGACACCCCATCACAGACCCCCAGTTCAGAGTGCCCTGGGAACCTTCGGCTCCTCCCGGAGCACCAGCAACCGGCCATTCAAGGCCGGAGTCACCAGCAAACCCGAGCACTCGCTACCCGGCGGCCGCGGCCTTACCTTCTGGGGACAATGGCTGGTGGCAATCAGCCTGACCAGTCTGCTGCTGTGCAGTCTGGCCCTGTTCAAGACCGGCGAATTGGACACCCCGTACCGCATCCTCGCGATCATCGCCGTGCTGGCCTCGGTGCCCACCTACTCGCTGCTGCAGGTCTACCACAAGCAGCACGGCTACCTGGCCGGCCTCAGCCGGCTGCTCGGCGGCTGGCTGCTGCTGCTCGCCGGGCTCACGCTGGTCGCCTTCATCACCAGGACCAGCGAACTGTTCTCCCGCGAAGTCACCCTGACCTGGGCCATGCTCGGCTTCGTCCTGCAGGCCGGCACCTACCTGCCGCTGCAGCACCTCTCCCGCCGTTATCACCGGAAGCTGCAGAGCGAACGCACCTCGCTAATCGTCGGCAGTGGCGAACTGGCCCTCGACCTGGCCCACAGGCTCGTAAGAATCAAGCGCGAGCCCCTGCTCGGCCTGGTCACCTCCGGGCGCGGCAAACTGCCCAGCCATAGCCTCTACCCGATCATCGGTGGCCTCGAACACCTGCGCGCGCTGATTGCCGAATACAACATCCGCCGCCTGTATATTGCCCTGCCGCTGGAAGAAGCCGACCAGATCGAAAGCCTGTACATCGACCTCTTGGATGCCAGCGTCGACGTGGTGTGGATACCCGACCTGGCCAGCCTGATGCTGCTCAACCACTCAGTCAGCGACATCGATGGCCTGCCGGCCATCCACCTCAACGAAAGCCCGCTTACCACCTACCCTACCGCCGCCCTGACCAAGGCCCTCGTGGACCGCCTGCTCGCCCTGCTGGCGATCCTCGCCCTCAGCCCACTGATGCTGACCATCGCCCTCCTGGTCAAGCGCTCCTCCCCCGGCCCGATCCTCTTCAAGCAAAAGCGCCACGGCTGGAACGGCCAGGTCATCGAGGTATGGAAGTTCCGCTCCATGCGCCTGCATGCCGATCAGCAGGTCAAGCAGGCCACCCGCGAAGACCCGCGCATCACCCCCATTGGCCGCTTCATCCGCCGTACCTCGATCGACGAACTGCCGCAGTTCTTCAACGTGCTGCAGGGCCGCATGTCCCTGGTCGGCCCGCGTCCGCACGCCATTGCGCACAACAACTATTACACCGACAAGATCGGCGCCTACATGGCCCGTCACCGTATCAAGCCCGGCATCACCGGCCTGGCACAAATCAGCGGCTGCCGCGGCGAAACCGAAACCCTGGACAAGATGCAGCAGCGCGTCGAGCTCGACCTCGCCTACATCAACAACTGGTCGCTGTGGCTGGACGTCAAGATACTGATCAAGACGCCACTCAGCTTGCTTTCAAAGGACATTTACTGAAAAAGCAGAGCGCAATTTCCTGAGTACTCGAACGAAATTTTCCCGGATTTTCTGCTGTTCCGAACCAGGCCAACCCCTGTATTTCACAGGCTTGCACGGGCAATGCAGGGAAAAATATTGGATTATTTTTCTTCGAGCACTTACTAAGCCTATCGAAAGTATTGTCATATTGAGAGACAATACCTCCATGAAATGCAAACGAAACTCCGATGGTCGGGCAATCGACCACCACGCCCTCCAG